>CAZBRY010000147.1:0-6196 GCA_964494285.1 uncultured Lachnospiraceae bacterium | reverse complement strand
TAATAATAGGTAACATCAAGCAGAACAGCCGCCTGGCCGAATAGCAGTAGGGCGGCTGTTCTAAAAGGAATCATTGCATATGCAGATAGGAGAAATATGGAAAAGAAAAAGAGAACAGCGCATAAGATCGGCAGGAAGGAAGAACGAACGGCATACTTATGCTTGATTCCGGCATTTCTTGGACTATCCATGATCAGTTACCTGCCGACGATTGCGGTATTTGTACTAAGCCTTTTTAAATGGAACGGTATTACGGCCCCGTCGTTTATCGGGATGGAAAATTTCCAGCGTATTTTTACGAAGGATATTTATTTTACGAGTTCCATAAAGGCGACGATCATCTACGCTTTGCTGACCGTTGTCGGATCGATTTTATATTCGCTGATTTTGGCGCTTTGTCTGAACATGAACATTAAGGGAAGGACTCTCTGGCGTTCTGTGTTCTTCATTCCGTATTTACTTCCGGCGATCGGCGTATTTACGGGCTGGAAATGGCTGTATGAAATCAATTACGGGCTTTTTAATTTCGTAAACCGGCTGCTCGGCCTGCCGACTAAGCAGTTTTTGCAAAGTCCGACCCAGGTGCTTCCCTCTCTTGCATTGATCGCGATCTGGTGCAGCGGAAATCTGATCGTTATTTTCCTGGCAGGCTTACAGGGTGTTCCGAGAGTCTATTTGGAGGCAGCGGAAATCGACGGAGCGAACGCATGGCAGCGCTTTTTGAACGTAACGATTCCCAGTATTTCTCCGATTATTTTTTACAACGTGCTGACGGCCCTGATCACGAACCTGCAGGTAATTACTCCTGCGCTGGCGCTCACGGACGGCGGCCCGCAGAACGGCTCGATGTTTATGTCCTATGTGATTTATATGTACGCATTCCAAAAAAATAAAATGGGTTACGCGGCGGCGTACGCCTCCATTTTCTTTGTTTTTGTAGGTATTTTTACAATCATCCTGTTTGCGACGCAGAAGTCAAGTCTATTCGGAGGGGAGGAAGATTAAAATGAGAGGAAAATCAATCCAGAGTAGAAAGAAAAAAGAAAAAAGAATCAATCTGATCGTATTGATCGCCGTTGCGATCGTGGCGGCAGCCGTACTTCTGCCGATCTGGTGGATATTCCGTTCCTCTCTCATGAGCAACGGCACGCTGTATGCGTATCCGCCTACGTTCCTTCCGCATGAATGGCTTTGGTCAAACTACCAGACGGCGCTTAAGAGCTTTTTATACTGGAAATATTTTAAAAACACCTTTACAATTATTATTCCTGCCGTAACTGCGGGTACACTGACGGCAATCCTATGCGGTTATGCCTTTGCAAGACTTCGCTTTCGCGGAAAAAAGCTGATTTTCAATCTTTGTGTCGGTACCATTCTGCTTCCGGGCATGGTGACGCTTATTCCGCTGTATATTTTCTGGACGAAGGGACTGAATCTGGGCGGTACATACTGGCCTTTGATCCTTCCGTACTTTACGGGCGGCGGCTTTTTTAATATTTTTCTGATCCGCCAGTTTTTGCTGACGATTCCGAAGGAGCTGGATGAGGCGGCAGCCATCGACGGCGCTTCGAGGATGCGCACTCTCTGGACGATTCTTGTTCCGGCGATCAAGCCTGCAATTGTTGTTGTGGCAATGATGCTTTTTATTCAAATTTGGAATGACTTATTGCAGCAAATGATCTATATTAATGATATGGAGAGAACGACATTTGCGATAGGGCTGACCAACTTTACCGGTTCGTTCGGCACAAAATGGAATCTTGCCATGGCGGCGACCTGTATGACAATCGCGCCTGGTATCATCATCTACATATTTGGGCAAAAGAGCTTTGTAGAGGGGATTGTCATGACGGGCATGAAAAATTAAAAGGAAAACTTTTGTAAAAAGTCCGGTCGATAACAGCATCGAGCTTACGGTGTGTTTCTTTTGGTTGCTTTGAAGATATGTTTGGTGTATAATCATTATGCTGTCAGCGGTAAAAGGAGTTGATCACATGGACGAAGTGAAGCCAACAGCAGTTTCCATTCCGAAATATCAACAAATTGCAATTGAAATTGCTTCAAAAATAGTAAACGAAGAATACACGATCGGTCAGAAAATACATGGCCGGTCTTTTATTGCGGCTCAGTATAAGGTCTCGCCGGAAACCGCGCGCCGGGCATTTTGCATATTGTCCGACCTGGACATTGTGTCTCCGGAGAGAGGCAGCGGGATGGTGATTAAATCTAAAAGCAACGCACTTGAATTTTTAAATGGGTTTTCAAATAGAATAACGATAGAAACACTGAAAAAATCCATTATGGAAAATATCCAGCGCCAGCAAAAGGAAATCAATTCTTTAAACAACGATCTCGCAGAACTTATTTTGGCAACGGAGCATTTTCGATCCATGAATCCGCTCGTGCCCTTTTCGATGCGTATTACCGCCGACTGCAAATACCTGAACAGATCCATTCAGGAATTACAGCTCTGGCAGCATACGGGAGCTACGCTTGTAGCAATAAGGCGAGAGGATGTGCTGCTTCGGTCGCCGGGTCCCTATGCTATTGTATTGGAAAATGATCTCATCTACTTTGTGTCGCAGGAAGATTCCGATCACAGAGTCAAGGATTTTTTATTTTAAATAGTATTCTTTATTGAAAATAAAACACCTCCCCAAGCAACGTAAGAAACGCTGGGGAGGTGTTTTATTATGCAGCAGTAAGGTTATTGTTTCCTATATTGAATAGGATAAATACAGGTATCCAATTTGACAAAGTAACAACTTATAATTATAATATAAGTTGGCACTTTATCAAATTAGATTCAGGAGAAAGGAAATAAAAAGCATGAAAAAGAATTTTACGCTGCTCTTAGCGTTTTTTGTGATAGTTAGCGTTCTTACGGGATGCGCTTCTCAAAATCAAACTAAAACTAAAACCATCACATTTGCCGATGTTGGATGGGACTCGATCTTGTTTCACAATGCTGTGGCAGGAACTGTGGCGGAAACGGTCTTCGGCTATAACTGGACAGAGGTTTCTGGGAGCACGCCCATTACGCATGAGGCAGTGAAAAAGGGAGAGATAGACGTACATATGGAGGTATGGACGAATAATCTTCCCGACTATGGAAGTGATATTGAAAACGGAGCCCTTCAGGAGTTGGGCATTAATTTTGATGATAACGCACAGGGATTTTATGTGCCGTTATGTAATTGAGGGAGATTCGGAGCGTAATATTGAGCCAATGGCGCCGGATTTAAAAGCAGTTGCCGATTTGAAGGATTACGGGACGCTCTTCAAGGATCCTGAGCATCCGTCCAAGGGTGTTATTTACGGCGGTATAGCGGGCTGGGAGATCACGGAGATTATGCATAATAAATATTTGCACTATGGTTTAGATGAAAGCTACAATTATTTGGAGCCGGGAACGGATGCGGCGACGAGCGCCGTACTGGTGTCGGCTTATGATAGGGGAGAACCGGTAGTGGCATATTATTGGGAGCCTACCTGGCTGCTGGGTAAATATGATTTTGTTCTTCTTGAGGATGAGCCGTATGATGAAGCCTTATATTTTGAGGGCAAGTGCATGTGTCCCTCTGTCAAAGTCACGGTGTGCGCCAGTAATGAGTTTTATGAAAGTGATCCGGAATTTTGCACATTTCTTTCTAACTATCGAACCTCCTCCGCGCTAACCAGTGAGGCGCTTGCCTATATGGAGGAAACAGGCGCGGATTACAAGACTGCGGCAAAATGGTTTTTGAACGAACAGTGTGATCTGGTGGAAACCTGGCTGACTGCCGAGCAGGCGAAGACGCTATATGAAACAATTAATTAAGCCCGTAAAGAATAGAGGTAGGATATATGGATTGGATCTTTGAGTTTCCTTTTACAATTAATTTGAACACGGATATTATCGATCAGGCGGTTCGTGACTTTGCGGTTAGACACTCCGCATTTTTCGATGGGATAAAACTGGTGCTTACAGATTTTGTGAGTGCCATCAACTGGATATTCAGCCATGTACCCTGGTTTGTCATGATCGGGCTGGTATTTCTTCTTGCTTGGAAAGCGCACAGACGGATCAGATCCGGGCTTTTTTACGGCTTTCTGCTGTGTGTGATCGGTATGTTCGGGCTATGGAGCCTGATGAACCTGACGCTTTCGATTGTTTTGGCCGGTGTAATGATTGCGTTGATCATCGGCCTGCCCATCGGTGTGCTGATATCCGGTTCCGAACATGCCAACAAGGTAATAAGACCTATATTGGATATGATGCAGACCATGCCGGTTTTTGTTTATCTGATTCCGGCGGTCATTTTTTTCGGGATGGGGTCTGCATCTGCCGTCATTGCAACCGTTATTTACGCTATGGTTCCGGTAATTCGTCTGACAAGTCTTGGTATTCGCCAAGTGAACGCCGAGGTAGTGGAGGCGGCGCGCTCTTTTGGATCGACACGTCTGCAGCTGTTGTTTAAGGTTCAGGTGCCGCAGGCGCTGCCCACGATTATGACCGGCATCAATCAAACACTGATGATGGCAATGTCCATGGTGGTTACTTGCTCGATGATTGGGGCAAGGGGACTCGGAAACGAGGTGCTCATTGCCGTAAACCGTATCGAAATTTCCCGCGGCTTTGTTGCAGGCAGTGCGGTTGTCATCTTGGCGATCATTCTTGACCGTTTGACACAAGGATGGTTTTCTAATAAGGAAGCAGAGGAGAGCGAGGAAGCATGAGCGATATTATTATTGAAACTAAAAATGTATCCAAGCTGTACGGTATCCGCCGCGAGGAAGCAATGGAGATGCTGCGAAAGGGAGTCGGGAAGGATGAGGTTTTCCTAAAAACCGGGGTGACGACAGCTCTGTATGATGTTAATTTAAAAATCACCAGAGGAGAGATCTTTGTCATTATTGGTTTGTCAGGATCGGGAAAATCAACGATGGTACGGTGTTTTAATCGTCTGAACCGTCCTACCTTTGGGTCGATTCTTTATAACGGTATTGATTTGATGAAGATGACTAAGCGGGAGCTGCGCGAATTTCGGCGGCATAAGGTTGCTATGGTATTTCAGTCTTTTGGGTTGATGACTCATAGAGATGTGCTGGGCAATGTTGCCTATGGATTAGAGGTGTGCGGCGTTTCCCGGCCGGAGCGCGAGAAGCGTGCAGCAGAAGCGATTGCGCTGGTGGGACTTGAGGGCCTGGAACAAACAGTGATAGATGATTTATCAGGAGGGATGCGCCAGCGTGTTGGTCTGGCTCGCGCACTTGCCAATGATCCTGAAATATTGCTTATGGATGAGCCGTTTTCCGCATTGGATCCATTGGTGCGCAAGGATATGCAGTTTGAGCTGCTTTCCATTCAGCGAAAGCTGGGGAAAACAGTTATTTTTATTACCCATGATATCGATGAAGCATTTAAGCTTGGGGATACGGTTTCAATTATGCGTGACGGACGTTTGATACAGGTGGATACGCCTGAGCAGATGAGTGCTAACCCAGCTGATGATTATGTGCGGCGCTTTATTGACTCGGCAGATAAATCAAAGGTTTTATCGGTTCGAAATATTATGATAACACCCAGCAGCCTTGTGAAGCTGAGTGACGGACTCGATCATGCGCTTCGGGCAATGCGGAAAAATGAGTTGTCCTCGGTCTATGTTGTTGACAGTAAAATGAAATTAAGCGGGTTATTGACATTATCTGATGCAGTGCATGCGAAGAAAGAAGATTTACCCCTTTCCGAGGTGATGATTCAAGATGTCACTTCGACAGCCGCGGACGTTTTAGTAGAAGATATTATGCCGCTGGCGGCCGAAGCCACTTACCCGCTTGCCGTTTTGGACAATGAGAGGCGTCTGCTGGGAATTGTAACAAAGGCAAGTGTCCTGTCTTCTTTAATTTGATATTATAATTGCAATCAAAAGGGGGAACGATTATACTTGAACTAAGAAATCTTGTTGTATAAGGGGAAAGATATGAAAGCGACGATCAAAGATATCGCCCGCGAATGCGGGGTTTCCATTTCTTCTGTTTCGATGGCGTTGTCGGACAAGCCAAACAGGATCTCGGAGCAGACGAGGAAGAAGGTGCGCGAGACGGCGGAGCAAATGCATTACCAACCGAATATGGCGGCCGTAAGTCTCGTGAACAGAAAAAGCAAGATGGTTGGCATTGTTGTCAACGACATCAGGAATACGCATATTTCCTC
>CAZBRY010000146.1:0-6198 GCA_964494285.1 uncultured Lachnospiraceae bacterium | reverse complement strand
CCTATCTGAGCAGGCATTTGCCCGAAATGAAAAAGAAGATTGTTGCGGGCTTTAATTTAACGTGCGTCGGTGACGACAGAACCTATTCTCTCGTGCATTCCCGATATGGAGATACATTGGCCGATCGTGTGCTCACAAGTGTATTGCGTGATCATGCTCCGGATTATATTGATTACTCCTATTTAAAGAGGGGGTCGGATGAACGGCAGTATCAGGCGCCGGGTGTGGATCTGCCTGTTGTATGCTTCTGTCGCTCCAAATATCACGTTTATCCGGAATACCATACGTCTGCTGATAATTTGGACATCATTTCACCGGATGGTTTTGCGGGCAGCTATACCGTCATGCGGGGTTGTATCGAAGCGTTGGAAAGAAATGCGGTGTACTGTGTGACATGTCTGTGTGAACCGCAGCTTGGGAAACGCGGGCTTGTGCCGACGATGAGCAGCAAAGAAACTTACCAGGAGACATTGGCCATGAAGGACATTCTGGCTTATGCGGACGGTACGAATGATTTGCTCCGGCTGAGTGATTTAATTAAGGTGCCGCTTCCGGCTGTTATTTCGGCGGTGGATAAGCTCCTTCCGGCAGGGCTGTTGAAAGAGGTCTGACCGGATGAGAATAATTAGGAAATGATCAGAAACATAGGAAGGGATACATGGAATGACAAGAGAACAAATATTTGAGGCGGTGCAGGAAATCTTTCAAGATGTATTTGACGACGAGACACTGGTTATTCGGGACGAAACGAATGCGGACGACATCGAGGACTGGGATTCCCTAGAACATATTTCGCTCATCGTTTCGATGGAAAAAGAATTTCATATGAAATTTGATATTAAGGAAGTCAATAAGCTGGAAGATGTCGGAGAAATGATTGATCTGATCAAGCGCAAGATGGATGAGGCATAGGATGAACCACTATAAATATGAAGAAATAGAAATCGGACAGAGAGAAAGTTTTACGGTGTCGGTGACACAGGAGGATCAGGATCGCTTTAGGGAAATTACAGGCGATGTAAATCCGCTTCATGGTGATCTGGAATATGCGAGGGCAAACGGGCATGAAAAATGTGTCGTGTTTGGGATGCTGACGGCCTCCTATTTTTCAACGCTTGCGGGTGTTTATCTGCCGGGTGAAAGAAGCCTGATTCATAGCGTAACGGCAAAATTTCCGAAGCCTGTTTATATCGGCGATACCCTTACAATAGAAGGAACGGTTGCACAGAAAAATGACACATTTCAGATGCTGATTATAAAGGCAGTCATTAAAAACCAGGATGGCGTCAAGGTATGCAAGGCAGAAATTCAGGCGGGAGTTTTATAACAGCGCATAGGGAGGGATTTGCGGTGAAAGAGCTTGAGGTATTGCAGCAATGGATTACAGATAGTAACAACATTGTCTTTTTTGGCGGAGCGGGCGTTTCGACGGAGAGCGGAATACCGGATTTTAGAAGCGTGGATGGGCTATATCACCAAAGCTATGATTATCCGCCGGAGACAATACTGAGCCATACGTTTTACCGGCAAAAACCAGAGGAATTTTACCGTTTTTATAGGAACAAGATGCTATGCATGAGCGCAAAGCCAAACAAGGCACATTTGAAGCTTGCGGAGCTTGAGAGAGCCGGAAAGCTGAAGGCGGTTGTGACACAAAATATTGACGGGCTGCATCAGTCGGCCGGCAGCCGGGAGGTGCTGGAGCTTCATGGAAGCGTCTTGCGCAATTACTGTGAGGAATGCGGCAAGTTTTTTGATGTAACGTATATCATCGAGTCTTCCGGCGTACCCAAATGCAACGCATGCGGTGGGAAAACCAAGCCGGATGTCGTGCTCTACGAGGAGGGCCTGAATCAGGAGACTCTCCAGAAGTCAGTGGATTATATCAAGCATGCGGAGGTATTAATCGTCGGAGGCACTTCACTTGCTGTTTATCCGGCGGCAGGGCTGATCGATTATTACGGCGGAAACAAGATGGTGCTGATCAACCAATCCCCGACGCCGCTGGATCGGCGTGCAGATCTGCTTATGCAGGGCAGCATCGGGGAACTGCTTGGGCAAATTGAAATTTAGTGGTGGTCAGGAGGAAAGAATATGCCGGAAAAATTGATTTACGAGGTAGGGGATATCGTGAGGCTGAAAAAAAAGCATCCATGCGGCAGCTTTGAATGGGAGATTCTGCGGGTAGGTGCGGACTTCCGATTGAAATGCATAGGATGCG
This sequence comes from uncultured Lachnospiraceae bacterium, assembly GCA_964494285.1. GTDB lineage: Bacteria > Bacillota > Clostridia > Lachnospirales > Lachnospiraceae > JAEYFP01. The sequence continues at coordinate 3,977 of CAZBRY010000146.1, read as the reverse complement.
GACATCAGGTCATGGTGACGAGGAAGCTTGTGGAGAAAAATACAAAGGAATTGAGAAAAAAGGCTTGAATTGCTGAAAAATCTATGGTAACATATAATCTCGTGATACAATGAAACAAATTCCTTGCTCCTCACATGGATGAGGGGCCAGAGACCAAAAGGAGGTACTAGCATGAGCAAATATGAATTAGCCGTTGTTCTTAATGCTAAGATCGAAGACGAGGAAAGAGCTGCCGCTATCGAAAAGATTCAGGGTTATATTACCCGTTTCGGCGGCACAGTGACAAACATGGATGAATGGGGTAAGAAGAGATTGGCTTACGAAGTTCAGAAGATGAAAGAGGGTTATTATTATTTCATCCGGTTTGACGCTGAGACGACAGCTCCGATTGAAATCGAAAATCGTGTCCGCATTATGGAAAACGTAATCAGATATTTATGCGTTAAGCAAGAGGCATAATCAGAAAGAGAGCGTACGTATGAACAAAGTAATTCTTATGGGAAGATTGACAAGGGATCCTGAAGTGAGATATTCATCAGGGGACAGTGCGACTGCAATTGCAAGGTATTCGCTGGCAGTAGACAGAAGATTTAAGAGAAATAATGACGAGCAGACAGCAGATTTTATTAACTGTGTTGCTTTTGGAAAGTCCGGAGAATTTGCGGAGAAGTATTTCAGAAAGGGTATGAAGGTGCTTGTAACCGGACGTATCCAGACCGGAAGCTATACGAACAAAGAAGGACAGAAGGTTTATACGACAGATGTTATTGCAGAGGATCAGGAATTCGCAGAAAGCAAGTCAGCTTCGTCTAGTGACGGCGGCTTTGCACCTGCAAGACCGGAATCAGCAACAGAAATCAGTGACGGCTTCATGAATATTCCGGACGGAATCGATGAGGAGCTGCCATTTAACTAATCAGAAACAGGAGGTAAGAGAAATGGCTTATAATAGACCACAGGGTGACAACGACAGATCTGATTCTCCGATGAGAAGAAGAGGCGGTGGAATGCGCAGAAGAAAAAAGGTTTGCGTATTTTGCGGAAAAGATAAGGCGATTGACTATAAGGATGTTAATCTGTTAAAGAGATATGTATCCGAGAGAGGGAAGATTCTTCCGAGAAGGATTACCGGCAATTGCGCTAAGCACCAGAGAGCGCTTACGGTAGCAATAAAGAGAGCAAGACACATTGCGTTAATGCCTTATACAATGGATTAAGATTCCATACGAACAGAGTTTCACAATGAAGCAATTCAATTTAAATGACATACGGTATTATGATATCGTGAATAAAATAGCTGTTACATGACGAAAGTGAGCGTTCTCTACAAAGAGCCTCTCCTCTTGGGTTGTGTAACGGCTTTTGTTATAAAAGGTAATACTGAGAATTTCAGATCACTGACGGAGCGCGCTTCTTGACAAATACAGGACAAAACGTTATAGTTAACTTTAACAATTGGACGCTGAAACGCGTTTCAGTGCGAAAGCACAAACAATGATCAGATAGGGGAAAAAGATGCCGATTACAGATTTGTTAGAGAGAAACAGCCATGAGTATGGAGATGATATCTGCCTTGTAGAAATCAACCCTGAAATCAAGGAAGATCGCAGAGTGACATGGAAGGAATATGAGTTGATTGAGTCGACGCCGCAGATGTATTATCGAAGAGAAATTACGTGGAGCGTTTTTGATGAAAAGGCGAACCGATTTGCTAATCTTCTGATTTCCAGAGGAATTAAAAAAGGCGATAAGGTCGGTATTCTGATGATGAACTGCCTGGAATGGCTGCCAATTTATTTTGGTGTATTAAAGACGGGTGCGCTGACCGTTCCGTTTAATTTCCGTTATTCTTCAGAAGAAATTCTATATTGTGCGAAGCTGTCACAGATTGATATTCTTATTTTTGGTCCGGCTTTTATCGGACGGATTGAGGAGATTGCGGACGTACTCAGCAAGGGACGTCTGCTGATTTATGTTGGCGAGAACTGCCCGTCCTTTGCGGACGATTATAATTCCCTCGCCGCAAATTGCTCCAGTCAGAAGCCTGATATTACGATAGTCGATGACGATGATGCGGCAATTTACTTTTCTTCGGGAACGACCGGGTTTCCCAAAGCGATTTTACATAAGCACAGCTCCCTGATGCACTCGTGCCGTGTGGAGCAGAATCATCACGGACAGACGAGAGAAGATGTCTTTTTATGTATTCCGCCGCTGTATCATACCGGCGCGAAAATGCATTGGTTTGGGAGTCTGCTTTCGGGCAGTAAGGCTGTTCTTTTAAAAGGTACGAAGCCGGAGTTTATTTTGGATGCGGTATCAAAAGAGCATTGCACGATCGTGTGGCTGCTAGTTCCGTGGGCACAGGATATTTTGGAAGAGATTGAGAACGGCAAAGTGAAGCTTTCCGATTATGAGCTTTCTGCATGGAGACTGATGCATATCGGCGCGCAGCCGGTTCCGCAGAGCTTGATTAAGAAATGGAAGGAAATTTTCCCGAACCATGAATACGATACAAATTATGGCCTTTCCGAGTCGATTGGACCGGGCTGTGTACACCTTGGAGTGGAAAACATCCACAAGGTTGGTACGATCGGAAAAGCGGGCTACGGTTGGGAGACAAAGATTGTAGATGAAAAACGCCGGGAGGTGAAGCCAGGCGATGTCGGTGAGTTGGCAGTGAAAGGGCCGGGCGTTATGGTTGGCTATTATCATGACAAGAAGGCGACGCAGGAGGTATTGGCCGATGGTTGGCTGTATACGGGCGATATGGCGCGAGAGGACGAGGATGGCTTTATCCTGCTTGTGGACAGAAAAAAGGATGTCATTATCAGCGGTGGTGAAAACATTTACCCAGTGCAGATTGAGGACTTTATTAGGACGAATGATGCGGTACATGATGTAGCTGTCATCGGGCTTCCGGACAAGCGGCTCGGCGAAGTCAGCGCGGCGCTTGTCGAGCTGAAGAAAGGCTATATTTTAACAGAGGAGGATCTGAACGAATTTTGCTTTCAGCTTCCGCGATATAAACGCCCGCATAAAATTATCTTTGCGGAAATACCGAGGAATCCGACTGGAAAAATTGAAAAACCAAAGCTGCGCGAACGATATGGCGGAAAGGGCCTGATTGAGGCACAGAATATTGGATGATTAATAGGATAAGCAGATCTGAGGAACCGATCATTTAAATGACAAATACTCCGCAGCGGCAACATGGATGCATGTGGAGTATTTTTTGATTCTACAATTTCTTTGGATTTCCTTGTGTAAATCAAAATAGAGTGGTAAGCGGGATGCGAATTCAAGGTGTGGTGGTTGAGAACTTCTGATAAAAATGATATAATCTAATGATAAGTGTTTTATAGCACAGACGAAACGAACGCATATCAGTTCACAAGACATCAAAGGAGTTATCATGAGTACAAAAATCAAATTTAAGGGTCAGATCCGCTCCTACATCCAATGGCCTTTGCGATTTATTGCTTTAATCGTTATATTCAACGTGTTCATGTATTTTGTTGATATTTATGCTGGCTTTGTGATGAGTGCTTTTGCGGTCATTTATATTTTGATTGCGCTTGTTTTATATTTCAGAAATCGGACACTTGTTGTCAATGAGCTTGTCAGCTTTGCGACACAGTACGGCCAGATTCAGAAGCAGCTTTTAAGAGATTTGGAGCTGCCCTATGCGCTGCTTGATGAGTCCGGTAAGGTTATTTGGACGAATGAAGCGTTCGAGCAGCTGCTGCATGTGAAAAAGGGTTACCATAAGTCGGTCATGTCTTTGTTGCCGCAGATGCATAAGGGGATTCTTCCGGGGATCGAATCCGAAACAGAGATGATGCTTGCTCATGAGGGCAGGGATTACCGGATCAGCATGAAAAAGGTGTCGATGGAGGCGATGCTGGAGGCCTCTGCAATCGTGCAGACAGTCGACTATGACAGCTATCTGGTCGCCTTCTTTATGTTCGATGAAA
>CAZBRY010000145.1:6039-6252 GCA_964494285.1 uncultured Lachnospiraceae bacterium | reverse complement strand
CCGGCACGTGGATGCACTGAATGCACAAACCGGTCCCATTTTTCTTGCATATCGTTCCAAAAAAGAAATCAGTGATGTTGTAGAGCGCATAAAACAGGAAGTTCCCGTATATGATTTTATATCACCTGACGAGATTCGGCATGCGGTATGGATTGTTTCCGGCAAAAATGAAAAGGATACCATTCAAAGAGCGTTCCGTGATATGAAAGAAAT
>CAZBRY010000145.1:2212-6029 GCA_964494285.1 uncultured Lachnospiraceae bacterium | reverse complement strand
GACTAAAAAGGCGGGCAGAAAAAGGTGATTTTACGGGAGACGAGGAGTTCAATTATTTTCTTTCGGTACTGTTTTCTGATGATCAGTTAATGATTATGGATTATAATCGTGTCGTGAAGGATTTGAACGGACATTCCAAAGAAGATCTTTTGGAAGCCTTTTCGAAAACAGGCGTGCTTTCAAATCATGGAAACGTGCCTTATAAGCCGGAACAGAAGGGGGATGTCGGCATTTATCTTGACAAAACATGGTATCATCTGCAGATGAATGCCCACGAAGCTTTACAGGACCCGGTGGAAGCGCTGGACGTATCCATTCTGCAAAAGAATATTTTGGAGCCCCTTTTTGGAATTAAGGATCCAAAGATCGACAAGCGCATCGATTTCGTCGGCGGAATCCGTGGTTTGAAGGAATTGGAGAAAAGAGTACATACGGACAGTAAAATTGGCTTTGCCATGTACCCGACTACTATTTCGGAGCTGTTTGCCGTTGCGGATGCGGGAAAGCTGATGCCGCCGAAGTCTACATGGTTTGAACCAAAGCTTAGAAGCGGGCTGTTTATTCATGAAATTGACAGATAGGAGCGCAGATGGACACAAAATTATATAAGCTGATGGATTGGGCGAAAATCGAAGCTGTTGTTTACTCAGAGGAGGATCAGCCGCATGACCTGCTCGGGGCGCATCCGGTGAGCGGCGGGATTGTGATACAGACTTTTTTACCGCAGGCGAAAAAGGTATTTGCCGTTGTGAAAATGAATGATGTCATCAGAGAATATCCGATGGAGCTTGCCGATGAAGAAGGTTTTTTCGCGGTATTCGTAAAGTCTCTGACAAAAGTGAAATATGCTTATCATTATAAGGTAATTTGGAAAGACGGCAGCATCACGGAGCTTGAGGATGCATATCGTTTTCCTTGCACGGTGAAAAAACAGGATATTGAAAAATTTAATGCAGGGATTCATTATGCGATTTACGAGGTGCTTGGTGCACAGCTTCGAGAAATTGACGGTGTAAAAGGTACATCTTTTGCTGTTTGGGCACCCAATGCCGTGCGTGTGAGTGTTGTTGGCAATTTCAATCAATGGGACGGCCGTGTGTACCAGATGCGAAGGCTTTCCGACAGCGGTATTTTTGAAATTTTTTTACCGGAAGTTTTGGAAGGAGAAATTTATAAATATGAGCTAAAGCTAAAGGGTGGTATGCTCAGCCTAAAGGCTGACCCATATGGCTTCGGGGCACAGCTTCGTCCGGGAACAGCATCTGTCGTCCGAAATATCAGAGACTTTTCATGGACTGATGATAAATGGATTCAGGAAAGAAAAAGTGCCGAGAGCAATCGGCGTCCGATGGCAGTTTATGAAGTGCATTTGGGTTCCTTTCAAAAGCCGGAGGATGGCCGGGAATTTTATAATTACAGGGAGCTGGCGCCCATGCTCGCTTCTTATGTGAAAGAGATGGGCTATACGCATGTAGAGCTGATGCCTGTGATGGAGCATCCGCTTGATGCTTCCTGGGGTTATCAGGTGATTGGCTATTATGCGCCGACAAGCCGTTACGGTACGCCAGAGGATTTCATGTACTTTATGGATTATATGCACAAAGAGGGTATTGCAGTAATTCTAGACTGGGTGCCTGCACATTTCCCGAGGGATGTGCAGGGGCTTTCTAATTTTGACGGAACCTGCCTGTATGAGCATCAGGATCCACGGCAGGGTTTCCACCCGCATTGGGGAACGCTTATTTACAATTATGGCAGGCCGCAGGTGCAAAACTATCTGATCGCAAATGCTCTTTACTGGATTAATTGCTATCACGCGGACGGGATCCGTATGGATGCTGTGGCTTCCATGCTTTATCTCGATTATGGAAAAAACGATGGAGAATGGGTCGCAAATATTTACGGCGGAAATGAAAACCTTGAGGCAGTCGAGCTGTTAAAGCACTTGAATTCCATCAATCAAAAACAAAAAACCGGCGCGTTAATGATTGCGGAGGAATCGACTGCGTGGCCGAAGGTAACCGGTACACTTGATGAAGGTGGCTTGGGCTTTGATTACAAATGGAACATGGGATGGATGAATGACTTCCTTGACTTTATGCACTATGATCCGTATTTCCGTTCGTATCATTACGGAGAGCTGACATTCAGTATGATTTATCATTACAGCGAAAAATTTATGCTTGTATTTTCTCACGATGAGGTCGTGCATGGAAAGGCTTCGATGATTGGGAAAATGCCGGGAGAAAGGGAGGATCGGTTTTCCAATCTAAGACTCGTTTATGGCTATCTGATGTCCCATCCGGGCAAGAAGCTGACCTTCATGGGGCAGGATATTGCGGAATTTGATGAATGGAATGAAGAAAGAAGTGTGGAGTGGGGGCTTTTGCGGTATGAGGAACACCGACAGTTTCATACCTATTTGAAGGCACTGCTGCTTTTTTACAGACAGCAGCCTGCCCTATATGAACTGGATGATTCTCAGGAGGGCTTTGAGTGGATTAATAATATTTCAGCGGACGAGACGGTTGTTGTCTTTTTAAGAAAGGCAGCGGATGGACAATGCTTGTTGATTGTATGTAATTTTGCCAATGTTTTACGCGAGCAGTATAAGATTGGTGTGCCGGCGGCAGGCAAATACAAAGAGCTTCTTAATTCTGATGATATGAAATTCGGTGGTGGCGGATTTGTCAATCCGCGCGTAAAGCAGGCAAAACAAGAAGAATGTGACGGGAGAGAGCACTCTGTTAAAATCAGGCTTGCACCGCTCAGCATTAGTATTTTCAGTTGTATTCCGGAAACCGATATTAAAAAATCAAAAAAGAAAATCAGTACAAAATCGGCAGAGAAAAAGAAAAATCTAAAAATAGAGCTTGAACAGAAATATCAAAAAGAAGATAGGGGGCTGTAACAACGATGTGGTACACGATGTTAACAACGCTTAGCGCTGGCAATCTGGCGAGTTTGATACCGGATATTGATGAAGTTTCCAGTGGGGAAGCGTTAAATCAGGAGGATTTGACTGCGATTGAGGCATATTTGACTGCTGTACCGGAAAAGCTTCTGAATTTAGGGGTACGCATTTTGATCGTTGCCGTGCTGTTCCTGATTGGCGTGCAGGCCATCCGTCTCATTAGAAAGATAGTCAGACGTTCCCTGACAAAGGCTTCCGTTGAAGTGGGAAGCATTCAGTTTATTGATTCTTGTGTGAGGGTTATTTTATATGTGTTTTTAGCCGTAATACTGGCCGGCAATCTCGGAATCGATGCCGCTTCCATTGTGGCACTGATGGGTTCTGTTGCTTTGACGATCGGCCTGTCGCTGCAGGGCAGTCTTTCCAATTTCGCAGGCGGTGTACTTATTTTAATTTGCAGAACATTTAAAGTCGGAGACTATATTGTGGAAGGTTCCGGTAAAAATGAGGGTACGGTCTCGGAAATCGGTTTATTTTATACGAAGCTGAACACAGGAGACAATAAAGTCATCATTGTGCCGAATGGATCGCTTGCCAATTCGACGGTTGTTAATGTGACCGGAATGGAGGAACGGCGAATTGATTTGAATATTGCACTTTCCTATCAAGCAGATATTGGAACAGTGAAGCGGCTGCTTCAGGAACTAATTTTGGATGAGCCGAGGGTGCTGCAGGAACGGGAAGTTGAAATCTTTGTGAATGCTCTAAATGCGACCTCTGTGGATATTGGTATGCGTTTTTGGGTTAAGAAGGATGAGTATTGGCCGGTGCGTGTGCAGCTGCTTGAGCAGATCAAGCTGACATTTGAGGAAAATGATGTTAAGATCACGTCCGGCCAGCTGG
>CAZBRY010000145.1:0-2202 GCA_964494285.1 uncultured Lachnospiraceae bacterium | reverse complement strand
TAATTAATGGTATACTATATCAGGTTCATGAATGTGAAATAGAGGAGGCACTCTATGTCCATCTTACAAGCAATTATTATGGGGATTATACAGGGGTTGACGGAATTTCTCCCAGTGAGCAGTTCCGGACATCTTGCTATCATGAAAAATTTATTGGGAGTAAAAACGGACACGGGATTGCTGTTCGACGTGTTGCTTCATGTTGCTACGCTAATTGCTGTCTGCGCGGTCATGTTTCGGGAGATCATAAAGCTTGCTGCGGATTTTATTTTCATCATCAGGGATCTTTTTATTAATATTGGCAGAGCGTTTAAAAATATTTTTGTTCAGGAAAAGGCACCCTATAAGGTAATTGCGAGCACATCATACCGAAAATTTGTGATTATGCTACTCATTTCTACAATACCGACAGGTATTTTGGGATATTTGATGAAGGATATGATCGAAAGTGTGGGCGGCGCACTGCTTGCACCGGGTATTTGCCTTTTGGTGACGGGTGTGATTCTGCTGATTTCGGACTTTTTAGAAAGCCAAAGGACGCTAATTACGGCGACGCTTTTGTTGTTGGCGTAGCACAGGGTGTCGCGACACTTCCGGGGTTGTCCAGATCAGGAGCGACAATCACGGCCTGTCTGCTGTGCGGGTTTGACAGACGTTTTGCCGTGAAATATTCCTTTATTATGTCGATTCCGGCCATTATTGGCGCGCTGATATTAGAATTAAAAGATCTTGGAGGAACACAGGTGGAATCCTCGGAGATTGTTGTATATTGCATTGGAATGATCGCCGCCGCGGTTGTCGGTTACATTGCGATTCGTCTGATGCTGACAATTGTGCAGAACCGGTATTTTAGATATTTTGCGTTTTATTGTCTGGGTATCGGCGCCGTTTCGGTGATTGCCTATTTGATTTTGATATAATACCCGGCGGCATGATAAGGGGAAATAATTTTGGAGGGATAAAATGGCTACGGGGTCAAAAAAGAAGAAAAGTTCTGCGAAGAAGGGGAACGCAAAACAGCAGGATAATGGCTTGTATGATGAGGTCGTTTTACTTTTGGTACTTGCTGTCGCGGTTTTGTTGTTTTTAAGTAATCTGAAATTGGTTGGCAGCTTTGGACAAGTAATCAGCAGTTTTTCATTTGGTATGTTCGGAATCGTATCATTTCTTGTTCCGATTGCACTGTTTTTGTCGGCTGCTTTTTATTTGTCTAATCGAGGGGAACCAGTAGCAATTGTAAAAATTACTGCCGCAATTGTTTTGGTGCTGATGCTTTGCTCGTTTTCTCAGCTTTTCTTTTACAAGGATGCGGTTGTGGATTCGGTTTTTGATTATTATACGCTTTGCAGTACGGAAAGGAAAGGCGGCGGATTTTTCGGTGGTACGATTTCCTACCTGCTCTGTAATAGTATTGGACTTGTAGGAACTTATGTCGTCCTTATTGTTCTTTCTATTATTTCTGTTGTGCTCATTACAGAGCGTTCTTTCTTTAACGGCGTAAAAAAGGGCAGCGAGACGCTTTATAACAGTGCTCGGGATGATGCGGCGAGGAGAAGAGAGTTAAGACAGGAGAGAGAGCGTGAACGGGAGCTTCTTTTGGAGGAACAGCAGGAAACACAAGAAGGCGAGGCAAGTATTCCGCGTAGTGCTAAAAAAGTATCTGGTGTGATGGCAGATACGAGACTGACAAATAAAAACAAAAAAACGGATGATATACATGAAATTACGTTGGAGGATAAAACGGAAGAAATTGATTTTGACCGTGTAACGATTCGGACAGCACACAGTATATCTTTTCAAGAAGACCCAGAGGAGGATATCCTTACCGAAAATGCGGTCGAGAGAACCGCCTTTAAGGAAGGGATACCTCTTTTTCGAGAAGAGAAAAATTTATCCGCAAGACCGGCAGAGATTACGAATATTAAAGAACATAGAAAATCCAAAGAAAAGCAGGAACAGGGTAAAGATAAAGAAGGGAAAATTGATATTGCAAAGGATATAAAACAGGATAATAGCTATCAGGGGGCTTATCAGTTTCCGCCCATTAAGCTGTTGAAGAAGGGCAAGGCCAATACGAATGTGGATTCGATGAAGCAGCTCAAGGATACAGCGGCAAAGTTGCAGCAAACACTGAGTAATTTTGGCGTTCACGTGACGATTACGGATATTAGTCAGGGGCCGACAGTTACGAGATATGAGATG
>CAZBRY010000144.1:1826-6275 GCA_964494285.1 uncultured Lachnospiraceae bacterium | reverse complement strand
CTCGCGGATGAAGCTGGCTGATGGTCAAACAGTCGAAGCCGGTGATGAGTTGACGGACGGAAGTGTTAATCCGCACGATATTTTAAAGATTAAGGGTGTCCGTGCTGTGCAGGATTATATGATCCGCGAAGTGCAGCGCGTATATCGTTTACAGGGTGTTGAAATTAACGACAAGCATGTTGAGGTGATCGTGCGCCAGATGCTGAAGAAGGTTCGGGTTGAGGATAATGGTGACTCTGAATTCCTTCCGGGCACGCTTGTGGACACACTCGAATTAGAGGATATCAATGAACGGCTTGTTCAGGAGGGAAAAGAGCCGGCAGAGGGCAAGCAGGTTATGCTTGGTATTACAAAGGCTTCCCTTGCGACAAGCTCCTTCTTATCGGCGGCATCCTTCCAGGAGACGACGAAGGTTCTGACGGAGGCTGCGATTAAGGGCAAAATCGATCCGCTCATTGGTCTGAAAGAAAATGTGATTATCGGTAAACTGATTCCGGCCGGTACGGGCATGAAACGCTATCGCAGCGTGCAGCTTGATACGAGCGCAACGGACATCCTCGTCGTAGAGGAAGAGGCTGCTGAGGGGGCGGAAAGCGACGCAAAGGTGGAAACGGAAACCATGGAAAAAGCTACTGATGTCATAATGGTTGCCGATGCCACAGAGGTTGCCGAGGCTGCAGATGTGACAGCTGTCGTCGATGCTTTGGAAAGCGAAACAGAAGAGGTTCCGATAGAAATGGTAGTTCAGGAAGTATAAACGAATGTCTCAGGGGTTTACCCCTGAGACATCTTTTTTGCAAGCAAATCTGCGTTTGTGGCATAGGTAAGTGCTGTCTTCTCAGTGATACGTCCATTTTTGAACAGATGTAAGAGGCTTGTGTCCATTGCGATCATATCGTCGGCGGCGGAGGAATAGATCATGCCGTCGATCTGGTGAACCTTGGATTCTCGGATCATATTGCGGATAGCCGGTGTCAGTGTCATAATTTCGAAAGCGGGGATGATGCCTCCGTCTACAGAGGGAACCAGCTGCTGGGAAACGACCGCCTGCAATACCATTGAAAGCTGAATGGCGATCTGGTGCTGCTGGTTTGGAGGGAAGGCATCGATGATGCGGTCGATCGTATTGGAAGCGCCTATCGTATGCAGCGTTGATAAAATCAAGTGTCCGGTTTCTGCAGCAGTCATTGCGACGTTCATCGTTTCATAGTCCCGCATTTCCCCCAGCAGGATGACATCGGGGCTTTGGCGCAGAGAGGCGCGCAGCGCAGTCAGATAGCTCTCTGTATCGGTAATGACCTCTCGTTGGCTTACAATACTTTTTTTGTGCATATGCAAGTATTCGAGCGGATCCTCCAGCGTGATAATGTGGGATTGCCGTGTCGAATTAATATGGTCAATCATACAGGCGAGCGTTGTGGATTTGCCGCTGCCGGCCGGGCCGGTGATGAGGACAAGCCCTTTCTTTTTGTCCGAAAATTGAATGATGTTTTGGGGAATTCCCAAATCCTCCGGCTTGGGGATCGAGAAGGTGATGACGCGGATGACGGCCGAGATGGAGCCGCGCTGCTTATAAGCGCTGATACGGTAGCGGGCCACGCCTTTGATCGCGAAGGAAAAGTCGTCGTCGCCCGTCGTCAGCAGCCTTGTCATATCCCTGTCCTCGGCAAGCTGATAGATCGCGGTGATCATTTCGGCAGTCTGCTGCGGCATCAGCTTTGTTTCGTCGCTTATGCGCATTTGTCCGTTTACTTTATGGGTGAGCGGAAGCCCGGCGACGATAAAGATGTCGGAAGCTCCGTTTTGTGTAATTTTGGTCAGTGTATCAACGATTGACATGAATCCAAATCCTCCTTTATTCAAAAATCATCAGACCGGTTTCTTCTTCGGGAGAAACGGCCTCCTCCTGCCATGTCTCATTTGCTACGGTTTGCCATTTCTTAATATGGAACAGAGCGGAATCTGCGGCATCGGGATAGTGGACGGAAAGGCACACCTGCAAATCCTGCGTTTTATTTACGACGATCGAATAATTCAGCGTGACAGGCGAAACGGACGTATCCACAACAATGCGGTCATTATCGGCAAAAATACCGGGGATCGCCTGAAAATAAGAAGCTTCATCCTTATGAATGGCATACTGCTTCGCTAAAAGCGCTTCGATATTGGCCATGTAAATTTCCGCCATCTGGTTTGCCTCATAAAAGTCGGTCGTCCTGTCGGCAGCCTGTCGGCTTAAGCGATAGTCGGAATTTGCGCTCAAAAAGGAAAGAGCGGCAAAGGTCACAAGACAGAGCAGGACAAATGTGACCAAAATTGAGGAGGAACCGACGTTCAATCCGGAGGATAATTTTTTCTTCATCATAAAAACCCCTTTAAGTTACCCTTTCGGTGTGTTCATATATTTTGTGGCTATGAGAAAATAAATTTCTTCATACGTGGACAGCTTTACGATCGAAATCTCCATGTTCTGGATCGCTCCGTTCGGAAGCAGCGTCACGTCGCCGACATAGACGGCTTCGTCCGGCTCGCACGGCTGAAATTCCTCATCATAAAATATTTCAAAAAATGTTTCATTTCCCTGGATCGCTTCGGGATAAACGGCGAGGATGCTTTCCATGGAGCCGTCCGTACCTCGCATAACTTCCGCAAAGCCCTGTGCCGCTGCGACAGCATAGTTTAACTCCCGCGTCTTTTCTCCGATCGTATGCGCCTTGACAAAAAACTGTACGCAGACTGCGCTTGCGACGGAGAAGAAAAGAATTGTGATGATCAGCTCCATTAAGAATAAAGAGGTTTTTGATTTGGGTTGTTTATTCATCAAGTTCCTCCTCTTCGTTCGTATGGCTGTATAAGGAAACGAAAAAGTTGATCTGATTGCCGTCCGCATCGGTAATTTGAAATTGATAGAGGGAATCGTTGATTTCTTCGGCGGTAAAGGCGGAGAGCGCAAGAATATTCTGTCCGCTGGACAAATCAAAATCAAAGTTTTCCTTTGCGGTGATTTCTTTTAAATAGCCGTCATGGGAAAACAGGTAAGTACAGTAATCCACGCCGTCATTCTCCTGGTTCAGGATCAAAACCGGCTGTCCGCCGATAAATGTGATGCTGGCGCCGCCGACCGTATCATGCTGGCGCATCTTTTCGGTAATATAGGACAACGCGGTGCGGGACGTGAAATTGGTCTCCATGTCCGCGGCGGTGGAACGGTATATTTTTGCGCCGAACAGCACGATAAACAGAGCCGATACGAGAAAAGCGCAGAAGAGAGCTAGTATGAATAAAATATCCACGATGGATTTTTCCCGTTTGCTGAAATTCATTTCCGATTCCTTTCTATAATCATAACGGTCGGCATGATATTGGAGCCGATCGCTTCGTAGTCGATCAGATATTTGCCGTGGTCATAAGTCAGGCCATAGTTTTCCTCAATATAGGACAGGGATGGGGGATACATTCCCTCTATGGCGTAGCAGTGCACGATGTCCTTGTTGATCGCATTTGTCAGAATTTCCTTTTCATCATTGACAGGGCTGCTCGATACGGCGGAAACACCATATAAAAACAAACCGATGACCGACAGAAAGAAAATAATGGAAAAATTCACCGATTGCAGAATTCGTTTTTTCAAGTCCGGTTTTTGAAAACGGTTCATGGCAACAGCTCCTATCCGATACTGGACATGATGCCCATCAGCGGCATCATAACCGACAATAAGATCATGCATACAACGATCGAGAGAATAATGACAAGCGTCGGTTCTAAAATTGTGATGAGATTGCTGATCCTGTTGTCAACCTCCTCTTCATAACCGAGCGCGATTTTTTCAAGCACCTTATCTACGGAGCCGGTTTTGTAGCCAATCGTGATCATGCGGGAATACATGCTCGTAAAAATGCCTGTTTCCACGAGCGCATCGGAAAAGGATGCTCCTTTGCCGATCAGAGAACGACATTTTTGCACTTTGGTTTCCATAGCTGCGTTGTCTACAAGGCGTCCGACCATTTCGAGGCCCTGATCCGTATCCAGCCCCGCGCTCATCGTCAGCGCCATGCCGCTCGCAAAACGTCCCGAGGCGATTTTTTCATAGAAAGTCTTTGTCGCGAAAAAGCTCGCACAGAACGAGGAAAACAGCTTTTTACCGCTGGCTGTCTTTGCGAAATAGAAATAGGAGAGGATAAGGACTGCAAAAATACCGACGAACAGGAGCGAATAATTGCTGACCGTGGCGCCGAAGTTCAAAAGCCCTTTGGAAAATCCGGTCATCTCGGAGCCGAGCTGGATGAACACCTGATTGAAAATCGGGAGCACCTTGATTACAAGCACGAGGATCACGACGAGCATCATGCCGACGATCAGAAACGGGTAGGTGACCGCGTTTTTAATGCCCTCGGAAATGCTTTCCTCGCGGTTATAGTAGAATGCGAGGGAATGCATGACTTCCTCAAG
>CAZBRY010000144.1:754-1816 GCA_964494285.1 uncultured Lachnospiraceae bacterium | reverse complement strand
AAGCTTACCCGACTGTTCGCCGATCTCGATCATGTCAAGCGCATATTTCGGAAAGACACCGGAGGCTTCGACGGAATGATGGAACGTATCGCCCTCGTTGCACTTCTCATAGATTTTAGTCAATATTTCCTTTCCCTCTGTGGAAACCGCATCCTCCAGCATAATAGAGATTCCTTCCATTGAGGAGATGCCGGCATTTAAGACCATGGCGATCTGCTCGCAGAACAGGGAAAGCTCCTTATTCGATAACATTTTTCCGGTTGTACTGCTACTCATTGTTCGTCCTCCTGGATAAATTAGTAAACATATTTCGTGGCATAGTTGCTGCCGTCGCCGATAAACTCTTTTAAATCCGATTCGCTGCTGTTAGCGGCAAAGGTGGGATCCATCAGCGTCCAATCCTTGCCGTCAAATTCAATGATGCCGTTGATCCAGCCGATGTCCTTGATATAGGTGCTGACCCATGCGTGATAAGCATCGCCGGCATAGCCGATTTCCAGTCTTGTCGGGATGCGCTGGCTCCTGAGTATCGCAGCCATGACGGCGGCATAGTCAAAGCAGATGCCGCTCTTCTGCGCAAGAGTTTTATCCACATTCGGCAGATAACCGCTTTCCACGGTTTCCGCCTTATCGTAATCGTAGTCGATGTTCGTGATCACATATTCATA
Source organism: uncultured Lachnospiraceae bacterium (assembly GCA_964494285.1). GTDB lineage: Bacteria > Bacillota > Clostridia > Lachnospirales > Lachnospiraceae > JAEYFP01. The sequence continues at coordinate 1,148 of CAZBRY010000144.1, read as the reverse complement.
GACCGCCCCGATGACCTCCAAATCATTTGCGGCATTTTCCGCAAGCGTTTCTCCCAGTGCTACCGTTTTGGAGTTCTTGCTGAAATCCACATATTGGTTGGGATACAGGTAAGGTCCGAATTTATTTTTGATGTCGGTGTCAAATGTGCCGGAATAAGCGGTCGCATATTGGTCACCGCTGATATTTTCATATACGATTACGCGGTAACTGCCACTGCCGGCCGTCAGCGGCAGACATACATAGCCGTTTTTGAGATTGTATGTGTAAGTGACCTGATTGCTGCCGGTGAGCTGCAGCTTTACCTTTTCATTGCTGCCCTTGTAGTTTACCATAAGGTAACCCTCAAAAGCGTTGGAAGCGTCGATCGTAATGCTTTCGTTGCCATAAATGTCA
>CAZBRY010000144.1:0-744 GCA_964494285.1 uncultured Lachnospiraceae bacterium | reverse complement strand
TCGCCCGTCACAGGCACGAGTACTACGGCTTTGTTGGAGCGCGTCCCCAAGGCGGAGGAGGAAGTGGTCTTGACCGTCACGCCCGAGGCGGCCGTACCGCTGCCGCACGCGGAAAGAAACAAGGCAGATGCGAACGCTATTATAATAGAAGAAACACGGAAACGATGCCTCTTTAAATAGAACATCTGATCCTCCTTAAGCTACTTGTTTGTGCGTTCGGACAAAATGGCCTGCAGCACATTGCCGCTGCTGTCCGGGATATAAATATTGAGGCTGCTGCCGTCATAGGGAATGACGACGGAGCGCTCGGCGGGATCGACGGAGGAAGGAAACACGACCGTACCGTCCGTTTTTTTTGCATAGATATTATCATAATCAACGTTCTCTCCGCTCAGCCGCATGATAAAATAATTCTCATAGAGCTGATGATCCTCGATGGCGATCTGTTGTCCGAAGCCCCTGGACGATACGGTAAAATCCGTATTCCGAAAAGCGAGCGGAGCGAGCAGGACCAACAGAAGAAAACCGGCGGCAGACCATTTGCAGCCCTTGGCGAGCGTGGTCTGTGCAAGTCCTTTCAACACGAGCTTATCAAAGGGAATCGTATTCGGCTGTTGATTGCATGCGGCAAAGACGTTTTGCAGCGTCTGGTTGGCCGTGTTCATATCCATGCTGTATTTCTTTTTAAAGAACATTTACGATTCCTCCCTTCTGAGTATAACCTCCAGCTTCGCGCGGGCGCTT
>CAZBRY010000143.1:0-6308 GCA_964494285.1 uncultured Lachnospiraceae bacterium | reverse complement strand
TATTAAAAAAACTGGATGTTACTATTAATCCAATAGAAATTGCGGCACGTTTAGATACAGGTAAAAAACAATTACTGGAAATTGCAAAAGCATTGCACAGCGATGCAAAATTGATTATTTTGGATGAGCCTACAACAGCCTTAAACAATGAAGAAATTCTCAAGTTTTTTGAAATTATAAGAAAATTGAAACAGTCAGGAAAGTCCTTTGTATTTATATCACATAAAATGCCGGAAATTTTTATGATCGCAGATAAATATACGGTATTGCGAAACAGCAGATTTATCCATAGTGGAAATATAAAAGATACCACACCGGAAGTAATCACAAAATATATGGTAGGAGAAAGCTATATAAATACAGAAATGTATGAAAAGCGGAAACTGGGAGAAGAGGTTCTGGCGCTTAAGAATCTTTCCGGAAAAGGCTTCTGCGGTATTAACTTTTCTATGAGACAGGGAGAGATTGTTGGCTTCACCGGCTTACAGGGAGCCGGATGTTCAGAAGTGCTGCAGGCTGTCTTTGGCGTTGAAAAGATCGATGAAGGTGTAATATCATTACATGGAAAAGAAATTACTTCTAATAACATTGATAAAGCCATGCGTAATAAAGTAGCGATGGTTGCCTCCAATAGAAAAGAAAACTCCATCGTTCCGGATATGACCTTGCTGGAAAATGAATATATTTCCGAACATACTCTCCATACAAAAAAACAGCATATTTATAAAAAGCGTGAATTAAAAAAGTATGAGGAATATAAGAAGCTTTTAAATATTAAAGCGGAAAGTCCGGATAATTTTATTACGAGCCTGTCTGGCGGCAATCAGCAAAAGGTAATATTGGCAAGATGGTTAAATACCAAGGCGGATATTTTACTTTTTGACAATCCCACGCAGGGAATAGATGTAGGAGCAAAAGAGGAAATCTATAAACTGATCCTGGATTTATCAAAGGAAGGTAAAACCATTATTATAAATACACTGGAAATCCCTGAAATACAAAAAATTGCTGACCGCTGTATTGTTTTTTATCATGGAAGTATTTCCGTCGAGCTGGAACGCTCTGAAATCAGTGAAGAAAAGGTAATGCTTTATGCCACCAATGCGGTTTACAAAAAAGATTTGAAGGCGGAGGGAAAAGATGTCTGAACAATGTAAAGCGGAAGCTCAACAACAAAAAAATATAGCGAAAATCATTAAAAATATATGGCATAACTATAATTATGTTATTATCTTTATAGGAATATTCACGGCTTTTGTTATTGTAAATGGAGACCAAACCACCTGGACCAGTATCACCAATATCTTTTTACACAGCGCTACCTTAGGCACCATTGCTTTGGGAATGGGGCTTGTAGTTTTGACGGGAGATATTGATTTATCGGTTGGCTCTTCCTTTGTATTCATAGGGGGTCTTACCATTCTTTTTTACAATAAAACAGGCAATATTTTATTAACATTGCTCTGTGCCCTTTTCATTGGTATTATATGTGGGTTTATCAATGGTTTTTTAGTTGGAAACTGGAAAATGCCCTCCTTTATCGTGACCCTGGCTACGATGCTTATTTTCCGTTCGATTTCCCAATATATGATGAATGAAATGGGTGAAACCAGATATCGTATTGATGCAGGAAAAGCCAGCTATCAAAATCTCTTTGAGCTTGGTAATGGAACGATTGCGACCATAGGAAATATTGTCATTCTATTTGCCCTCCTGGCAGTAATTATGATTTATATTACGACATCCACAAAATTTGGGAAACACGTTTATGCGCTGGGAAGTAATGAAAAAGCAGCAAAGCTGGCAGGTGTAAAAGTGGTATGGACCCGCATTAAGGTCTTTGTGATCTGCGGCGGCTTAGTAGGCTTTGGCTCTTTTTTGAAAATTGCGAAGGACACCTCCTTTGACCCCGCCACCTCCGGTCGAAACTTTGAGTTATATTCCATTGCAGCCGTAGTGATCGGCGGTATCAGTATGTCGGGAGGCAAAGGAAAGATTGTGGGAATTATCTTTGGCACGATGTCGTTTACCCTGATCGATAAAATTATTACAGCCTTGGGAATGAACGCGCTGTTAAATGATACTGTAAAAGGAATGATTCTTTTAATTGCGGTAGGCTTGCAGATGATTAGAAAAAATCAGGAATAAATAAAAAACTAAACTGGAAAGGAAGGAAAGGTATGGGAAAGGTATTAAAGTATGGTATGGTTGGGGGCGGACCCGGAGCTTTAATAGGGGATGCGCACCGTAAGGCGATAGGATTGGATGGAAAAGCCAGTCTGGTGGCAGGATGCTTTTCGCGTTCTTACGAAAATACCCTGACAACAGGAAAAGAGTTGGGGATAGAAGAGGATAGGCTTTACAGAAGCTTTGAAGAAATGGCGGAAAAAGAGGCGAAGAGGGAGGACGGAATTGATTTTGTGTGTATCGTAACACCTAATTATGCCCATTATGAAGGCTGCAAAGCATTTTTAGAGGCAGGAATTCACGTATCCTGCGACAAGCCTCTTACGACCACGTTGGAAGATGCGCTTGCTCTGGAAAATCTGGCAAAAGAAAAAAATCTTTTGTTTATGGTTACTTACATTTATTCAGGCCATGCAACGGCCATGAATATTCGTGAGATGATTGCGGCAGGAGAAATCGGGGAAGTCCGTACTGTTATGGGTGAGTATGCACAGGGCTGGCTGTCGGAGGAAGATATCAGAGGCAATAAACAGGGAGAATGGAGAACCGATCCTGCATTGTCGGGAAGAACCAATGCTTTGGGTGATATCGGTACCCATATTGAAAATACCGTATACCGGATGACCGGTCTAAAGTTAAAAAAAGTATTAGCCAAAATGGAAAAGGTAGTACATGGCAGGCGGTTGGATGATAACTCGGTAGTATTAGTAGAATATGAAAATGGAGCTTCGGGCGTATACTGGGCATCTCAAATTGCCATCGGACATGACAACGGGCTAGGAATCAGGATTTATGGTTCTAAAGGGACGATTAGCTGGTTCCAGGAAGAACCTGAAAAAATTCATCTTTTTAAGAATGATGGTTCAATGCTGGAAATTCACAGGGGACATGGCTGTATTTATGAAAAAGCCGCCAAATACCAAAGGCTGCCGAGTGGACATCCGGAAGGCTGGTTTGAGGCTATGAGTAATATTTACTCTAATTATATAGACTGCGTAAAGGCTAAGAAAGCAGGGATATTTGAAGAAGCCATGATTGAATATCCCACTGTGGCGGACGGCGTTGACGGTGTTCAGTTTATAGAAGCCTGCCTGAACAGCTCGGAAAACGGAAATATATGGACAGAAGTATAATGTAAAAAGAATGGAGGAACTATTATGGGTAGAATAGTCACACTTACCACCTGCCAGTGGGCGGATATGGAGTTTGAGACTCTTTGTAAAACTGCAAAGGAAATGGGGTATGATGGATTAGAATTAGCCTGCTGGGGAGAGCACTTAGATGTTGCGAGGGCTGCAAACGACGAGAATTATGTAAACTACATTCTGGATACGCTTAAAAAATATGGTTTAAAAATGGAAGCTTTGGCAACTCATATTATTGGCCAGTGTGTGGGGGATTATGATGATCCCCGTCTGGATAATTTTGCCCCGTCTGAACTGGCTGGAAAAAAGGATGAAATTCGTGAATGGGGCATCGCAACTATGAAAGACTGCGCCATCGCGGCAAAGAAATTAGGCTGCAGCGTAGTAACCGGCTTTGTAGGCTCGCCTATCTGGCGGTATTTATATTCTTTTCCCCAGACTACGGAAGAGATGGTAGAAGCAGGCTTTCAGGAAATTTATGATTTATGGACGCCGATTTTAGATGTATTTAAGGAAAATGGGATTAAATTTGCATTAGAAGTTCATCCGGGGGAAATCGCATTTGATTATTATTCCACCAAAAGATTACTGAAAAAGTTTGAAGGGAGGGAGGAATTTGGTTTGAATTTCGATCCCAGCCATCTCATATGGCAGGGTGTCACCCCTCATATCTTTTTAGCAGATTTTATAGATAAGGTCTATCACGTACATATGAAGGATGCTGCGGTAACCTTAGATGGAAGAACAGGATTATTGGGCTCCCATATTGATTTCGGAGATTTGCGAAGAGGATGGAATTTCCGCTCATTAGGACATGGAGACGTCGATTTTGAAGAGATTATCCGCGTGCTGAATGCCTATGGTTACCAGGGCCCTCTTTCCGTAGAATGGGAAGACAGTGGGATGGAACGAGTATATGGCGCCGCAGAGGCGGCGGCATTTGTCAGAAAAGTAGATTTTTCGCCTTCTGATGTAAAATTTGACGATGCAATTAAATCCAGTTAGTTTCCGACGTCTCTTTTTAAAAAAGGCTCCGCTTATGATCACTCATTTCAATCTTTGTGAAAGAAATGAGTGATTTTTTTCTTAAAAAAATGACCGGGTGACGGAGCGAAAATTAAAATCGATAAGAAACAATTGCTTATAGCGGCTAAATGCGGTATCCTGATTCTGAGGTGATTTGGGATGGAAGTATATAAGGAAACGGATATCGGTGAAATGAAAAGCTTTAGCGGGTATAATACAAATGCTAACCCGGATGGCTGCGAACGCATAAAAATCTTGGAGGGCAGCCCTTATATAGAGGAGATTAAGCTGCTGATTACGGAATATACGAAGTTTTTGAACCGGGATCTGGCATTTCAGCATTTGCAGGAAGAGCTGGCCGATTTGAAAATAAAGTATACAAAGCCAAACGGAGAGCTTTTTGCCGCCGTGACCGAAACGGGAGAGGTGGCCGGTTGTGTGGCGTTTTACCGCCACAGCGGCGTGAGGTGTGAGATGAAACGGCTTTATGTGAAGCCGGAGTTTCGCAGGGCAAATCTCGGGCGGCGGCTGGTCGAGGCCATTATTTCAGCGGCTGGACAGGCCGGCTATCAGGAAATGGTGCTCGATACGATCAGACCGCTCCAGAGCGCGATCCATTTGTATCAGGAATACGGATTTCAGGAAATTCCGGCCTATTATCATAACCCGATGGAGGACGTGATCTATATGAAGCTGGATTTACAGAAGCCCGGCATTAGCGGCGTGCGGTATCTGCTGCAAGAAGGAGGAACGACATGGTCAGACATATTGTAATGTGGAAATTTAAGGAAGGCACACAAAAGGAGATGCAGGAATTTTTAGACGGACTGATGGCGCTCAAGAGCCAGATCGAGGTGATCCGCCGCATGGAGACAGGCTTCAGCGTGAATGATGAAAACAGCTGTGATGCCGTTCTTGTTTGTGATTTTGATTCGATGGAGGATTTAAAGAGCTACCAGAACGATCCGAGACATTTGGAGGTCGCTGCCCTTTGCAAGGAAATCCGTATATCCAGAGCCGACGTCGATTATGAAATAGAAAATTAACTTATGACAATTATAATCTGAAAAGTTGACAAATATCAGGTTGCAAACAAATAAAGACTGCATTAAAATTTAGATAGCTTTCCGGCCATAGGATGGGGGAGAGCTATCTAAATTTATACGGGGGTTACAGACGAATGGGAGAACGATTCAGGAGACATAAAATTTTATATGTAGTTTTATATGCGGTGTTGCTGCTTGTGCTTTGGTACGGCTTTCAAAGCATAAAAAGGGGCGAGGCGGATAACATGACCGGAACAGGAACGCAAACGATTAAAAGTACGGAGGCCGTTGGCACCGATGAAAAGGGCAATGCGGACGGAGAGGAAGCTGCCGGCGCAGAGGAAGCGACTGCTGACGGTACCGCGGCTGCAAAAGACGACGGTACCGTAAACGGGATGTCCAGAAAGGCATATGGCGGCTATCTGGACGCAAAGGTGAAGTTTACCGGAAATGACGGGATCGAATTCGGAATCGGCGATACAGTGCAAAAGGAGCTTTGGACGCAGACGACAATCTATGCCAATAATATTCCGGGCGCGTTTGTCATCGACGTCTGCCTGCCGGACGACTATGACGAGAGTATTTCCTATCCGGTCGTGTATTTGACGGACTGCTACTGGCGGCGGGAAAATTATGGGGAGATCAAGGAATTATACGAGTCGGGAAAAACGAAGGAGTTTATTTTGATCGGGATCGGGTATCCCGATAATTACGATTTTGACACGATCAGAGGCCGCGACCTTCTCAATGATCCGGACAGCTTCCTTTCTCTGATCGTCAACGGAGTTCTGCCCTATGCGGAGAGCAATTACAGCATTGACACATCGGCCAGGACGTTCTGCGGCGCGTCCTACGGCGGTTACTTTATGGTATACAGCCTGTTCCAGAGCGACGGTATCACAAA
>CAZBRY010000142.1:2441-6360 GCA_964494285.1 uncultured Lachnospiraceae bacterium | reverse complement strand
CGGAATGATGCTGAGTAAAGAGAAAAAATCAATCGGTTATATTCCGGCAGGCAGCACAAACGATTTTGCAAGGAGCCTGAAGCTTCCGCGAAATATGGAAAAGGCGGCTCAGACTATTGTGGACGGAGTTTATTACGCATGTGACATTGGCACATTCAATGATGACTATTTTGTTTATATTGCGGCCTTTGGCATCTTTACAGAAGTTTCCTATGAAACAAGACAGGAGGTAAAAAATGTCCTCGGACATATGGCCTATTTGCTGAATGGTATGCGTAAGCTTTCCGCAATTAAATCGTATCATCTGAAGATAACGGCAGGAAGCTTGCAATATGAAGATGATTATATTTTTGGTATGATTACAAATTCTTTTTCAGTCGGTGGTTTTAAAAGTATTACGGGGAAGGAAGTAAAGCTGGATGACGGTCTGTTTGAAATAACTCTGATTAAACGACCCAAGAACGCATTGGAGCTGCAGGCGATTTTAAGCTCGTTTGTCATGGAGGTGGCGGACGAACGGTATATGCATACGTTTAAGGCCTCTTCGCTGAATATCACCGCGGAGGAAAGCATTCCATGGACACTCGATGGAGAGTATGGAGGAGACTGGAAAGAGGTTTCGATTGTAAACAACAGGAAAGCGATCGAAATTGCGGTGCCTGAGTCGAAAAAGATGCCTGTTAGCAAATGTGATTCTTAATTTCTGTGGAAATAAGAAAAAGGAGACTGCTATGCTTGCTGTTTTATTGAATTGGATTTATGTTCTTGTAACGGTGTTTGTTGTAGGTCATTTTTTATTAACAAGAGGAGCAACTCTCGTCGGTTATCAAAAATCAGTTTCAGAAATTTCCTGTATTATTTTTGGAATCAGTGTTTTGACAGCCTATGCGGGTTACTTTAGCATTTTTTATCGAGTTGGGCTACTTGCAAATATTCTGCTGCTGATTGCCTGCATCGTATTGATCTGGTTTGATCGGACGAGCTACATATCCCTATTTAAAGGAATTAAGGGAAAATTCAGACTGTGGCAATGGATCCTGTTTGCCCTGATCGTATTGGTGTGTCTGTTGTTTACTGCCTATGGAAAGTTCGCTTATGATACGGGACTTTACCATGCACAAAGTATTCGCTGGATTGAGGAATATGGTGTGGTAAAGGGGCTTGCTTATATGCAGTCGAGACTTGCCTTTAACAGCTCATATTTCTGTCTTTGTGCACTGTATAGCTTTCATGATTTTGGACAGTCTCTGCATACACTGTCAGGCTTTATTGCGGCGGTCACGATGATTTACGCGGCAGCAGGCTTCTTTTCCCGCCTGAATAACGGGCAAAAGCTCGTCGCGGTCGGTAATTTTGTCAGGCTTGCTCCGTTTATTTACTTTATTGTCATTTGTGAGGAACTGATTTCTCCGACGACGGATTTTGTCACAATTTACTTGATTATCTGGCTTTCTATCCGGTGGACAGAACTGCTTGATGAAAAGGAAACGGAGACAGCGCCGTATGCATTTTTATGTGTAATTGCGGTATTTCTCATATCAATCAAGCTGTCGATTGGCGTGCTGGCATTGCTTGTTATAAAACCGGCTTTTGAATTGATCAGGGAAAAACGCATCAAAGACATTTTTTGTTACATCGCTCTGGGAATCGTGTTGATTTTGCCGTACTTTATTAGAAATGTGCTGATTTCCGGCTGGCTTGTCTACCCATTTGCAGGGTTGGATCTATTTTCTGTAGACTGGCGGATGCCGATCTCGGACGTAAGGCATGAAGCGGAGGAGATTACAGTATGGGCAAGGTATACGAAGGATACGAGGCTGATCGACCAGAGCATTCGCGAATGGTTTCCTGTCTGGTGGCAGGAGGAAGGAAGGGAAAATCGCTATTTATCTCTTGCGGCGTTTCTTGCATTTGGATTGGAAGTGGTTCGTCTAATGAAGGTTGTTATTTTGCTTGTGAGGAAAAAGACTGTCGTGGGACTGGAATATGTGTATTTTGAAGTGATCTTTTTGATCAGCTTTTTATTCTGGCTGCTGTCGGCACCGTCCAATCGGTTTGGCTATTCCTATTTAATTGTGCTGCCGCTTCTTGTGGCCGGTGGGATGCTCACGCAACAGGAAAAGATTGCACTTTGGTTTACAAAGTGGGCGGTCTCGGCTGTTGTGATCGGTACGATGGCGATGGGACTGTTCTTGTTTTTGCGGGAGGATCTTTCTTATTTGGGAGAACACGCGAGTGCTGAATTTCTCTTGAAACAGAAGGATTACCCGGAGGTGGAAACGGGAAGCAGTGATTTGGGGGGATTGACCGTTTATTATCCGCTCGAGGAGGGAACCCAGATCTGGTATCATGCGTTTCCGGCGATCCTTTACGAAGGAAATCTAGAAAGCATTGAACGCAGAGGAGACAGCGTGCGTGATGGCTTTCGGCTAAAGGAACCCCGTGACTGACACGCATGGAAGCTACTTTTACAGGAATTCGCCTGTAATTGTTTCCGCGCCGCTTTTTACACGGGTGAGGTAGTCTTTTGTTATTTGCACAACCTGGCCTGAGAGCAATGTAATGGCGATCAGGTTCGGAACGGCCATAAAACCATTTAACGTGTCAGCAATGCTCCAAACGAGATTTAATTCGCCGGTGCAGCCGAACAGAATCATGAGGACATAGATGATTTTGTAAGGAAATACTGCGCCAAGCCCGAAAAGGTATTCGACCGCGCGCTCGCCGTAGTACGACCAGCCAATCAGCGTGGCGAAGGCAAACAGTAAAATGCAGATGGCGACAAACGCCCCTCCCGAGGGGATGACGGAGCAGAATGCGGCGCTTGTGAGCGCGACACCGCTGACATTTTCGACTCCGTTTGAGAGATTATTCAGATACGTCTGCATATCATAAACGCCAGAAGTCAGAATTGCTAGCGCGGTGACGGTGCAGACGACAAGCGTATCTGCGAACACTTCAAAGATTCCCCACATTCCTTGTACGGCTGGTTCCTGAACATCCGAGGAGGAATGAACCATCACAGAAGAGCCGAGCCCAGCCTCATTGGAAAAGACGCCTCTGGAAATTCCGGTTCGTGCGGCGAGCGAGATGCCATATCCGAGGAGCCCGCCTGCGGCAGACCGAAAACGGAATGCTTCTCGAAAGATCATGCCGAAGGCACTGGGAATGGCGGAGGTGTTGCTGAAGATGACAATCAAGCCACCTGCCATGTAGAAAATGGACATAAATGGAACGATTTTTTCCGTAACACCTGCGATTCGTTTGATGCCGCCTATAATCACGAGGGAGACGAGGATCATCAATAGGGAGGCTGTTAGGATCGGAGGGATATGAAAAGAATTTTGCAGCCCGTGTGCGATAGAATTTGCCTGGGTCATGTTTCCGATTCCAAATGAGGCAAGCGTGCAAAAAATAGAAAAAACGACCGCAAGCCATTTGCAGCCAAGCCCCTTTTCGATATAAATCATAGCGCCGCCCATCCAGGCTCCCTGTTCGTTTCGATAGCGGTATTTGATGCCAAGCGTTTTTTCGGCATAATTTGTCATCATGCCTAGGAAAGCAGAAAGCCACATCCAAAAGATGGAGCCGGGGCCACCCGTAGCGATAGCTGTCGCGACACCGGTAATATTGCCTGTGCCAATCGTAGCGGCCAGCGCTGTGCAGAGCGATTGAAATTGAGAAATGGCATGCGAGTCTTGTGTATGCAGCGCCCGTTTTTCTTTAAAGAGCTGCAAAAAGGTGACGTTTATCCAGTAACGAAACCGCGTAATCTGAAAAAGTCCTGTACGTATCGTAAATAAAAGTCCGACCGTCAAAAATGCCGTAAGCATGACCGGCCCCCAGATGAAGCCGTTTAATAGCTCATTTATATGAGCAACTCCTCGAATGAAATAATGAATCATATGATTCCCTCCTA
>CAZBRY010000142.1:0-2431 GCA_964494285.1 uncultured Lachnospiraceae bacterium | reverse complement strand
AGAAGGAGAGGGGTTATTCATAAAAAATGATTTGTAATCTCCCCTTTACGAATCGGCAAATATCCGTTAAAATGAAAAATTAGCAGTACCATGATTATAATAGAAGGAAAAGGTGAATGGAATGGCGAATCCAATAATTACAATTACAATGGAAAACGAAGATGTGATCAAGGCGGAGCTATATCCCGATATTGCGCCCAACACGGTCAATAACTTTATTAGTCTCGTGAAGAAGAAGTTTTATGACGGTTTGATTTTTCACAGGGTCATTAACGGCTTTATGATTCAGGGCGGGTGCCCCGATGGAACGGGTACGGGAGGCCCGGGGTACAGTATTAAAGGTGAGTTTTCGCAGAATGGCGTGAAGAATGAGTTGGTTCATACGCAGGGTGTTCTTTCTATGGCGAGAGCAATGCATCCGGATTCGGCGGGATCCCAGTTTTTTATTATGCATAAAAACTCTCCCCATCTGGATGGTGCTTATGCGGCATTTGGCAAGGTGACTGAGGGTATGGAAATGGTGAATAAAATTGCGGAAACAGAAACAGATTTTTCTGACAGGCCAAGAATGCAACAGAAAATTCAGTCTGTTACGATCGAAACTTTTGGTGAAACATATCCCGAACCTGAAAAAACAGCAGATTGACAACAAAACAGAGCGGCTGATAGGCTATTATATAAAATATGCCGAAACAAGGGAGAATATGAGGAAAAATGGGGTTTTGCGTTCATGAAATGTTCATATTTAATTTAAAAAAGTTTCATTTACATAACATTGTTTAGACATTTGTCTGGTCTATACTAAGACCATAAGATAAAGCAACGAACAAAACTAAAAATGCCAAACTCATAGTAACATTACTATTAAAATACTTTTTCATAATAAATGCCAAGTGACCAGGTCACTTGGCATCCTCCCTTTTTAGGGTTTTTTTATTTTATATGGGAAATTTCTCTGAACTTCCTACTATAACAAAAGTTATTCAAGAAACGGGAGCGCATATGTGCCTGCAAACAATTATTTTGGAAATTGGACAACTGCATACAGAGGACGAGCGTATAAGGTGGGAAGAACTTCTGCATAAGGAGAGGCCGGGCTGGCGGGTGACGGACATCAAGGGCTTTTCAGGAGAAAACGAAGGCGCTTTTTTGATTACGGATGAGCGTGGGGCGGCGGACTGGGCTTTGGGAAAGCAGATTGGCTTTGCGGTCTATTTAAGTGAAGCAGGCAGGGAGAGCAGCTTTCCTGAGGCTCTTTATTGCATGGAGGAATTATCTGTTCTGAGTGCCAGACAGCTTGAGCGGATGTATCGGCGTTTTCATGGGCTTCCGTGGACGATTCTTGAGACGAAACGCTGTATTGTACGGGAAATTGTGCCGGAGGATCTCGATGCACTTTATGAGGTTTATGCCAACAAAGAAATATCCCGCTATACTGAGGATCTGTTCCTATCGCGCGCACAGGAGCTCGCTTATACAAAGGATTACATGAAACAGCAGTATCGCTTTTATGAATATGGGATGTGGGTTGTTATTCGTAAAAAGGACGGGCAGCTGATCGGGCGGGCGGGATTGTCAAATCGCACAGGCTATGAGGAGGCAGAGCTTGGTTACGTGATTGCCGGAGATTGCCAGAGGCAGGGTTATGCGAAGGAGGTCTGCACGGCGATTCTAAGTTATGCAGCAGAGGAATTTGCAATGGGAAAGCTGAATGCATTTACACACAAGGAGAATACGGCATCGGTATCTCTGCTTAAAAGTTTGGGGTTCTTTAGGTGGAGCGAAGTGAATTTTGAGGGTGTGCCGTATGAGCGATATATTTTACAGCAAAAAGGCTGAATTTCTATAAAATATTATTTGACGTTCCAAGCAATAAATGATAGATTGGTAGTAGCGGTTTTTTGCGTAAAGGTACATAATGATAATGGCAGTAATATTAGGAGAGTGTCAGTATTACCCGGAATGTATCTTTCGGACTCTTTAAAATAAATGGTTAAAGCAAAAACAGGAGGGAGAAATAATGGATTTTTTAGTTTCAGGACTGCTGTCGATTACTTGGCAGCAATGTATAATGTATGTGGTGGGAGCCGTATTGATTTATCTGGCGTTGGCGAAGGACTTTGAGCCGTCGTTGCTTATGCCGATGGGCTTTGGAGCGATTCTTGTGAATCTTCCGTTTTCCGGTGCAATCAATCAGGTAATGGAAGGAATCGGAGAGACAACAGGTATTGTAGAATGGCTTTTTGATGTGGGAATTGAAGCTTCTGAAGCACTTCCGCTTCTTTTGTTTATTGGTATCGGCGCGATGATGGATTTTGGTCCGCTTCTTTCACAGCCGGTGCTGTTCTTATTTGGCGCGGCTGCTCAATTTGGTATTTTCTTTGCACTTTGTGTGGCGACGCTGATGGGCTTTGATTTGAGGGACGCCGCT
>CAZBRY010000141.1:0-6388 GCA_964494285.1 uncultured Lachnospiraceae bacterium | reverse complement strand
GGAAGATGGGACTTGAACCCACACAAGCGCATTGCTTACAAGATCCTTAGTCTTGCTCGTCTGCCAGTTCCGACACTTCCGCATGTCCGCATGTCGTCGCGACTTTGATATAATAACATTTTCTTTCACAAAAAGCAATCCCTAATTTCTTGAGTTTTTGTACTTTTATCCGAATTAAAAATGCGCCTATATTTTATTGACATTTATGATATACTTAAATAGACTTTATTCGGAGGTATCGGAATCAAGAATTAGTTAAGAAACGCATAAGGGAGGGCACGGAATGAAATTCCTACACCTATCTGACCTTCATCTTGGCAAGTCGGTTCATGAGTTTTCCATGCTAGAAGATCAAGAGTATATTCTTAAAATTATCCTCGGAATTGTCGATCATGAGAAGCCGCAGGCTGTACTCATTTCCGGCGATGTTTTTGACCGTTCCGTTGCACCGACAGAGGCTCTTAGGATTTTCGAGGACTTCCTTGTCAGTCTGACCGCAAAGCATATAGAAGTCTTTGTTATCAGCGGCAACCACGATTCGGCTGACCGTCTCGCTTTCGGTTCACGCCTTATGGAACAAAGCGGTGTCCATATTGCGAGGGTTTATAATGGACAGATTAAGCCTTTTGTAATGGATGACGAGTTTGGTGAAGTAAACATCTACTCCCTGCCGTTTCTGAAGCCTGTTCAGGTAAAGAGACTCTATCCTGATATGGAAATTGAAACATGGACGGATGCGCTAAAAGTCGTTATTGACAAAATGGCTATTAACACAAATAAGCGAAACATACTTCTTGCTCATCAGTTCGTTACAGGTGCGGCGCGGTGTGAATCCGAGGAATTAAATATCGGCGGAGCGGACAATGTGGATGCAGAAGTCTTTGCACCGTTTGATTATGTTGCTCTTGGACACTTACATGGTAGCCAGAATATCGGAACAAATGTCCGTTATTGCGGTACGCCTTTAAAGTATTCTTTTTCCGAAGCCACTCATAAGAAATCCGTTTCAATAGTTGAATTTGGCAAAAAAAGTATTGTGACCATCAATGAAATTCCGCTTATTCCAAAAAGAGATGTGCGTGAAATTCGCGGACTTTACAATGAAGTTGCTTCCCGCGCCTATTATGAAAAGCAAAGCACGGATGACTATTTACATATAACTCTGACCGATGAAGATGACCAACCGGATGCAATGGCAAAACTCCGTGTGATTTATCCAAACCTTATGCGGCTAGATTACGATAATCAGCGTACGAGGAAACAAAGTGTTATTTCCGGCATAGAGGATGCAAGCCGGTTTACGCCGATACAGCTCTTTGATATGCTCTTTGAAGAACAAAACGGGCAGAAAATGTCCGAAGTGCAAAGAGAATATCTGAATGGTTTGATTGAAAAAGTGTGGGAGGGTGACGAATGAGACCGATCAAACTTATAATATCTGCTTTCGGTCCCTATGCTGGAAAAACAGAAATTGACCTCTCTCAATTGGGAACAAGCGGTTTATATCTTATTACCGGCGACACCGGCGCGGGTAAAACCACACTTTTTGATGCCATTACTTTTGCGTTATATGGCGAACCCAGTGGAAATATCCGCGACAATTCAATGCTTCGCAGTAAGTACGCAGAGCCAGATACAGATACCTATGTGGAACTGCTCTTTGATTACTGTGGCAAGGAATACAATGTTTTCAGGAATCCGGAATATCAGCGTCCGAAAAAGCGCGGCGACGGCTTTACAAAGAAAACGGCAGATGCAAGTATTACCTACCCAAACGGGCAAATCATTACAGGAAATACACAAGTCACCAATGCAGTGAAGGAACTTACCGGCATTGACCGCAATCAATTTGCGCAGATTGCGATGATAGCTCAGGGCGACTTTTTAAAGCTGCTGATTGCAAAAACGCAGGAGCGTCAAGAGATATTCAGGCAGATATTTCAAACCAATCATTACCGTTTACTTCAATTTAAGCTCAATGACGAAAAGAAAAAACTTTATGCCCAGAGAGAAACTCTGAACAACGGTATAAAGCAGTATGTTGACGGAATTGTTTGTGAACAAGGTGATGTGCTTGAAATAGACCTGCGAAAAGCAAAAGACGACAGTTTGTCTATTGCAGAATTAGTGGATCTTTTGCAGAGACTCATTGATCAGGATACAGAAAAGCAAACTGGAAAAGATACTGCACGAAAAAGGATGGAAGCTGATATTTCTGCTATTGATACTGATCTTGGTAAAGCGGCACAGGCTGATAAAGCAAAAAAAGACCTTGAGGAAAGCCGGACTTCGTTAGTTTATTTAAGCGAGTCTTTACCTACATTACAATCGGAGCTTGAGGCGGCAAAAGCATCACAACCTGAAATTGATAGTTTGGCGGGGGAAATAGCAAAAGAACAAGCAGCTCTGCCACAATATGATGAATTTGACAGCAGCAGCGCTTCTCTTGTGGAAAAGACCGGCTCGCTGGCAGAACAGCAAGCACTGCTTGTAACAGTAACCGCACAAGAAACTGCCGATCAGAAAAGGCAGTCAGAGTTACAAGCGGAACTCAAATTGTTAAAAAATGCAACCGCTGAAAAGCTGAAATTACAAGCTGTTGAAACGTCTGCGAAAGAGCGGAAGAAAAACCTTGGCGAACTTGCAAGGATTGCATCTGAACTAAGCGGCATATATACAATTTTACCCACTTTAGCCGAAACACTTCAAGATGCAAATGAGAAACAACCTGAAATCGAAACTCTGACAGGGCAAATCGCCAAAGAGCAATCTGCTCTACAGCAATACGATGAGATTGATCACGCAAAAACTGTATTTCAAGAGAAGCGGGAATTGCTTAGCGAACAGCAAGCTATGCTTGCTGCACAGCAGGAAAAAGAAATGGCAGATAAGAAAATACAGTCTGCGCTTCAAGAAGAATTTGAGGCCCTGAAAAATGCAACTGCTGAAAAGCTAAAATTACACTCCGAACAAACCTCCGCGATGGAGCGAAAGAAAAGGCTTGCTGAATTACAGTTGCTTTTATCAAGTGAGGCTGAATTAAAAGAAAAATATGAAGCGGTACAAGCGGATTATCTCACTAAAAGTGTAGTTGCAAAGACCGACTTTGAAAACCACAATGCACTTAATAGAGCGTTTCTTGATGCACAGGCGGGTATTATTGCAAGAGATTACCTGCACAGCGGTAAACCTTGCCCGGTTTGCGGTTCGACCGAGCATCCGTTACCGGCAGTCGCTCCGGATACTGCGCCGACAAAAAAGCAAGTAGCGGATGCTAAAAAAGCAGCTGATCAAGCACAGAAAGAAAGTGAAGCGGCAAGTAGAGCAGCGGGAAGTGTGAAGGCATCCTTTGATGCAAAAGCTGTTGAAGTCACTGAAGCGATTAAGGCTCTGTATGAACCATCACCAGATTCGCTCGACGAAACGATAGAAAATGAATTAACAGCAATAAAAGAACAGCTATCTACTTTGGCTGAAAAAATTCGACAAGAAGAAGCAAAAGAAATCCGCAAAACAGCAGTTGAAATGGCACTGCCTCCGCTTGCTGAAAGCATTGCAAAATCCTCGGCAGATATCTCTGAAACAAAATCGGCTATTGCAACTTTGGAAGCTGAAATAAAATCTTTGACTTCACAGATAGAAAAACTGTCAAAAGCACTCGCATTTGATAGTAAAGCCAAGGCAGAGGAAAATATAACTGCGATATCAGAAAAACGCACGGAAATGCAGGCGGCAATTGCTTTATCAAAAAAGGCTTTTGATGAACAAAACAATAAAAAAGTAGGTCTTGAATCAAGCATAAAAACGCTTATTACAAGATTTAGAAATAATGAGGATGCGGATATTCAGTCTGCAATTTCTTTACTGATTTCGGATTCGCATATAGCGATTGACGAAGAAGTGAATCAAAAGGAACAGACTGTTGAAAAGCAGCTTTCTGATTTGGCTGAAAGAATTAAGTCAGAAGAAACAAAAGAAACCCGCAAAGCTGAAATTGAAAGTTTATTACCGACATTAGCGGAAAACATAGCGAAAGCCACATTAGATATTTCGGACTCTAAAGCCGAAATTGCAAAAATGGAAGCGGAAATTAGGGCGCTAACTGCCCAGATTGAGAAACTGTCAAAATCTTTCTCTTTTGAGAACAAAGAAAAAGCCGAAGAGAATATTTTGACTATTACCGATAAGAGAAAAGAACTACTGGAGAAGATTACTTCGTCTCAATTGGCATTTGATCAGCAAAACAAAAGGAAACTCGAGCTTGAAGCAAGTATAAAAGCCCTGCTGGATCAAGTAAAAGAAGTTGACGACATTGATGTTCTAACAGCTACGGCTGATAAAAAGAGTCTGCTTGTTCGGAAAGAAGAACTTACCAACTCGCTTACAGCAATCAGTAATCGGTTGAGCACAAATACCGCAGCTCAAAATGGAATCAACGCTAAAAAAGCAGAACTTGAAACAGTTGACGCACGATACATCTGGGTTAGAGCTCTGGCCGATACGGCAAATGGTCAATTATCAGGTAAAGACAAAATTATGCTTGAAACCTTTGTTCAGACCTCTTATTTTGAACGTATTATTCGTCGCGCAAATATCCGTCTTATGGTGATGTCAAATGGGCAATATGAGCTGAAGCGTTGTACACAAGCCGATAATCAAAGAAGTCAGAGTGGATTGGAACTAAATGTAATTGACCACTATCATACATCAGAGCGCAGTGTCAGAACCCTCTCAGGTGGGGAGTCGTTTATGGCTTCTCTTTCCCTTGCTCTCGGTTTGTCCGATGAAATTCAGTCAAATTCCGGTGGTATCCGCCTTGACACCATGTTTGTTGATGAAGGCTTTGGCTCGCTTGACGAAGATACACTCACGCAGGCGTTAAAAGTGTTGAACGGTTTAGCAGAAAGCAATTTGCTTGTGGGAATCATCTCCCACGTTGCCGAATTGAAGGAGAAAATTTACAAAAAGATAATTGTGAAGAAAGAAAAAAGCGGCGGCAGCCGTATTGAAATTGAAGTGTGACCCAAATGTGTCAAATAGAGGTAGTTAAGTTTTGGCTAATATAACCGATATAATAAATAAGAGATTGCGAAAATAGTTATTTTTTGTTAGAATGAATATAGAATAGATTCTAAGCGATTATTTTGCGTATTTTTGAAACTTTATTCACGATAGGCATGGACGCCGCCAAATTCAAAGGAGTGATCTATATGGCATCAATATCAGGTATTTATTCAGGTACGACCGATTATTCGGAGCTTTTTGACAGTTTGTCAACAAATTCATCTGAGAACAGTTCCTCAAGTAACTTTCTTGCTGATTATGCAAGCATAAAGAATGGAAGCTATGCGAAGCTTGCCAAGGCATATTATGGAAAGACCTCCGGCAGCAGTACGGTTACAAAGGAAGCGGCTGCAGAGAAGATCAAATCTAACAGCCAGGTAAAGACGAATGCGGATGCGCTGAAATCTTCTGCCAATGCTCTCGCGGACAGCAAGACTTTATTCTCCAATAAAGTGGAGACGACGGATAAAGATGGCAACAAGACGACGAATTATGACTATGAGAAAATTTACAAGGCATTAAAAGCATTTGTGGATGACTATAACAGTGTCGTCGAATCCGGCGGAGAATCTGAAAACAACTCAGTCCTCAGAAATACGTTGTCAATGACAAAGATGACCAAGGAAAATCAGAAGTTGTTAGGGGCTGTCGGTATTACGATCAAAGAGGACAATACGTTGTCGATTGATGAAGAGACGGTTAAAAAGGCCAACATGAATGATTTGAAGTCACTTTTCAGTGGAGTCGGCTCCTATGCGGATAGCATTGCTACGAAGGCATCCAGTATTTCCTATAAGGCTGCTTATGAAAATAATAAGCTGAACAGCTATACGGCAAGCGGTGCTTATTCGGCAACCGGTTCCGTCGGAAATATTTATGACGGTTCTTATTGACAAATAATAAAAAACATTATAAAATATCATTCGTACGGTTTGCCACTTGGCGAACCGAAATGCAGGAATGGCGGAATTGGCAGACGCGCACGGTTCAGGTCCGTGTGATAGTAATATCATGAGAGTTCAAGTCTCTTTTCCTGCACTTTAATTGCCTATAATTTAGAACTTTATTGTGAAGCGGCAGATTGGAAGTATATGAAGAATATACTTCCAATTTTTATGTGGAAAGAGTTTTGCAATTAAAATGTAGCAATCAAGGGAATCCAGAATATATTGATAATAGCTAACAAGGAAAGGAAATTCTGATATGGCTATTAGAATATTTATTGATCAGGGGCATAATCCCAGCGGATTTTTTAACAGTGGTGCAGAAGCAAATGGTTTGAATGAATCGGAAATCAATTATCAGGTGGGAATTTATTTGCGGA
>CAZBRY010000140.1:0-6427 GCA_964494285.1 uncultured Lachnospiraceae bacterium | reverse complement strand
ACATCATTCGCCCCCTTCTTTGCATAAACAAAAATGAAATCGAGCAATATTTAGAAGAGAGAGGAATTCCCTATTGTACGGATATGACAAATCAGGAGCTGATTTATTCCCGTAATCTATTGAGAAATAAGGCCATTCCCATACTGGAAGAAATTCAGGAGGCTGCGGCTTTCCATATTGTTCAGGCTGCGGAGGAGGCGCGGGAGGCCGAGAACTATATTGCCCATCAGGCGGAAATGCTTTCTAAAAAGGCTGTCCGAAGCGAAGGGCAGGGCTTTGCGATCTCTGTTGGAGCAATTTGCAGGGAGGAACCGATAATCAGGCGGCAGCTGATAAAAAAAGTGCTGCACAAATTGTTTGGGGAATGGAAAGACCTTACGCGGACACATGTCGATGAAATTTTATCATTGTCTGAAAAATCACAGGGGAAAGAAATTTCTCTTCCTCAAAATCGGATCGCGGTGCGTCTTAAAGAGGAGATCTATATTGGTCCTGAGCTTGAAAAGCAGGAAGCGAAGCCATTTTTTCAGGAAATTCCGGTGGATGTGGAAGGGAGAACGGAAATCGGGAACGGCTGCAGTATTGTATGCCGCATTTTAGATGCGGAAAAAATCAAAGATATTCCGCAAAATACCTATACGAAATGGTTTGATTATGATAAAATAAAAAATAGTCTGTTTATCCGCACGCGCAAAGAGCGGGATTTTTTGTATTTGGATGAGACACTCGGGAAACAAAAGATTAAAAAATATTTCATTAATAAAAAAATACCAAGAGAAGAACGTGGCAGCGTATTGCTTCTTGCTATGGGGAATGAGATTGTGTGGATCATTGGATATCGAATTAGCGGACGGTTTAAGGTTACGGAACAGACGAAACGTATTTTAGAAATACAGGCTATCGGAGGAATATATGATGGGTGAGAAAATCAAGGTCATGCTGGACGAACAGCAGGTTGACCGGAGAATTCAAGAAATCGGAGAAGCAATCAGCAAAGATTACGAAGGAAGAGGTGTACATCTTGTTTGTGTATTAAAGGGAGGTACCTTTTTCATGTGTGAGCTTGCCAAGAGGATTACGGTTCCGGTGTCGATTGATTTTATGTCGGTTTCCAGCTATGGAAATGAAACGGAATCAAGCGGTGTTGTAAGAATTGTAAAGGATCTTGACGAGCCGCTAAAGGATAAGCATGTAATTGTTGTGGAGGATATTATAGATTCAGGGAGAACACTGAGCTATTTGCTGAATATATTAAAGGAACGCGGGCCTGCCAGTTTGGCGCTCTGTACGTTGCTTGACAAGCCCGAGAGACGTGTTGCGGATGTGGCGGTAGATTATACCGGATTTGAAATACCCGACGAGTTTGTTGTAGGATATGGTTTGGATTATGCGCAAAAGTACAGGAATCTGCCATATATCGGCGTCGTGGAAACGGAATAGAATGAGTTTGAATAAAAAATACTTCGTAAAAGGAAATGATGTCGAAGACAGGAGGGAGGATCACTGTGAACAAAGGAAATAAAGGGTTTGGATTTTATATATTATTAATTGCGCTGTTCCTTTTTATGGTGCTGATATGGCGAGAAATGTGGACGGACAAAGAGGAGTATATTACCTACTCGGAGTTTATACAAAGTTTGGATAACGATCAGATTATGTCAATCAACATTGTGCAAAACGAAGAGGTTCCTACGGGCATCGTCGAGATGATGCTACGCAATGGGGAAGAAAAATATCATTATGTTTCTGATGTCAATGAGATCGAATATATTTTAAAAGAGAAATTCCCCGCATATTCCATGGAGGATGTTCGCCGGGAAAACTGGTTTATGAGCTATATGCTGCCAAGCCTGTTGATATTTGGTGCAATGGCGCTTGTGTTTGTATATATGAATAATCAGGCCGGTGCGGGCGGCAGCGGTGGCAAGGTTATGAATTTTGGAAAGAGCCGTGCAAAGTTGTCCTCCGATGACAATAAAATGACATTTAAGGATGTCGCTGGTCTTGATGAAGAGAAGGATGAACTGAAGGAAATTGTAGACTTTTTAAAGGCGCCTAAAAAGTATATTCAGGTGGGAGCGAGAATCCCGAAGGGGGTTATCCTTGTAGGACCGCCCGGAACCGGAAAAACACTTCTTGCAAAAGCAGTTGCGGGTGAGGCTGGTGTTCCTTTTTTTAGTATTTCCGGTTCTGATTTTGTGGAGATGTTTGTCGGTGTCGGCGCTTCTCGTGTGCGCGATTTGTTTGCGGAAGCCAAAAAAAATACGCCGTGTATTATTTTTATTGATGAGATTGATGCTGTTGCAAGACGGCGAGGCACCGGTATGGGTGGTGGACATGATGAGCGCGAGCAGACGCTGAATCAGCTGCTTGTGGAAATGGACGGCTTTGGTGTCAACGAAGGCATTATTGTTATGGCTGCAACGAACCGTGTGGATATTCTTGATCCCGCAATTTTGCGTCCGGGGCGTTTTGACAGAAAGGTAGGCGTTGGTACGCCTGATATTAAGGGGCGCGCTGATATTTTAAAAGTACACTCCAAGAATAAGCCGTTGTATGAGGATGTGGATATTGAGCAGGTTGCTCGGACGACGGCAGGATTCACCGGTGCGGATTTGGAAAATCTGATGAATGAGGCTGCCATTTATGCGGCACGTGAGGATAGAGGTTTTATTAAGCAGGAGGATATCAAACGAGCTTTTGTAAAAGTTGGTATTGGTGCAGAAAAGAAAAGTAAGGTTGTTTCTGACAAGGAAAAGAAAATTACGGCATATCATGAGGCCGGTCATGCGATCTTATTCCATTGCCTGCCGGATGTAGGACCTGTTTACTCTGTCTCGATCATTCCGACTGGAATGGGTGCCGCCGGTTATACGATGCCACTGCCGGAAAAGGATGAGATGTTTAACACAAGGGGAAGGATGTTGCAGGATATCGTGGTTTCCCTTGGAGGTCGCGTTGCAGAAGCTCTTATTTTTGACGATGTTACGACGGGTGCATCCGCTGACATCAAGCAGGCGACAAAGACCGCGAAAAGCATGGTAACAAAGTACGGCATGTCGGATACGATTGGTGTTATTTGTTATGATAACGACGATGATGAAGTCTTTATTGGCCGTGATTTAGCGCATACAAGAGGATATAGTGAGTCCATTGCCGGTGAAATTGACAAGGAAGTAAAGAAGATTATTACCGATTGCTACAAGCGTGCAGAGTCCATCATTAAGGATCATGAGTCGATTCTGCATAAGTGTGCGGCACTGCTGCTTGACAAAGAAAAGATTGGAAAAGAGGAGTTTGAAGCTCTGTTTGAAAGCTGATTTGTGCATAATAGACAAAAATCGATTATCAATTTTGTAAAGTTTGTGCATCCTAGGACTAGATTTTAGAATAAGTCAGTGATAAAATATTTCTTGTAACCCCCCCCCAATACATTGTATAGTTTTTAACTATACCCCATAAGAAAGAAATACCTTCTCCAAAAAAGACAGCATTCGTGAGGCTGTCTTTTTTACATCCTGATATAGGGAATGCCTCCGAACTTCCTATATCAGGAATACTACATTTTGTAGTTGATGTGATAAGTGCTTGTATATCATGTATGAAAAATGTATAATATAATGAGGCAAAATAGTGAGACAGACATTTTGCTGTTATAGAAATGATAAAAGGAGCTGTATCATGGATTCCCAGCATTTTAATTCGGAATATGAAAAAGGGATGTATCTGTCAAGTATGCGTCCTTTATTGAATAAAAGGGCCTTATTTTGTGATTATTCGGAGGATTATATAATCCCGATGGAGCCGAGCCCTTACGGCTTAGTAAAGCTTCGTTTTAGAACGGCAAAAAACAATGCGGATCATGTATTTTTGATTTGCAACGGAGAGCGGTTTCTGATGGAAAAGGCAGAGTCGCTTAACGATTTTGATTATTATGAATACGAATATCAGGCGGACAATGAGCGCCTTACCTATTATTTTGAAATACATTGTGGAAAGCTGGTCTGTTATTATAACTTAAAGGGACCGTCTAAAGGAATCGATGCAGTTTATCATTTTAATATGTACCCGGGGTTTCGGACGCCGGACTGGGCGAAGGGTGCGGTCATGTATCAGATATTTGTCGACCGGTTTTATAATGGGGATCCGAGCAATGATGTGGAGACAAATGAGTATCGTTATATTGGTGGCGGAACGGTTCGTGTTGAGGATTGGGATAAATATCCGGCGGCGATAGGTGTGCGGGAATTTTATGGCGGCGACCTGCAAGGAGTCATGGATAAGCTTGATTATTTGAGTGAATTGGGTATTGAAGTGATTTATTTCAATCCATTGTTCGTGTCGCCCTCTAATCATAAGTATGATATTCAGGACTATGACTATATTGATCCGCACTTTGGCAAGATTGTGGATGATCAGGGAGAAATTCTTGGTTCGGATCAGGTTGAGAATCGCTTTGCGACCAAATACATCAATCGAGTGATTAATAAGAAGAACCTTGAGGCAAGTAACGCGCTATTTATTGAGCTTGTGAAGGAGGCGCATAAGAGGGGAATCAGGGTCATTCTAGACGGTGTTTTTAACCACTGCGGCTCGTTTAATAGGTGGATGGATCGTGAACGGATTTATGAAACTTCGGAGGAATATAAAAAAGGTGCTTTTGTAACAGCCGACAGCCCCTATAAAGACTTCTTTAAGTTTCGCTCCAACAGTTGGCCTTACAACGCTTCTTATGACGGCTGGTGGGGTCATGATACCCTTCCGAAGCTGAATTATGAGGAATCTTCGTGTCTCTATGATTACATGCTGCAAATTGCGCGGAAATGGGTTTCTCCTCCCTACAATGCAGACGGCTGGCGCCTTGACGTGGCGGCTGATTTGGGATATGAACCTGAGACAAATCACAAATTCTGGAAAGATTTTAGACGTGCCGTAAAAGAGGCGAATCCGGAAGCAATTATTATTGCGGAACATTACGGAGATCCTTCCGCGTGGCTGAAGGGCGACGAATGGGATACAATCATGAACTATGATGCGTTTATGGAGCCTGTGACGTGGTTTTTAACCGGAATGCAAAAGCACAGTGACGATTATCGAGAGGATCTACGCGGTAACACAGGATTTTTTTGGAATATGATGTGTGCAAATATGGCGAAACTTAGTGCGCCGTCTTTGTTTGTTTCAATGAACGAGCTCTCTAACCATGACCATTCCCGATTTTTGACCCGGACAAACCGCCTTGTAGGCCGTGTGGGAAATAAAGGCCCGGAGGTCGCCAACCAGGGGATCAATAAAGCGGTATTTCGTGAAGCGGTGCTAATACAGATGACATGGGCAGGCGCGCCGACAATTTATTACGGAGATGAAGCCGGTGTCTGTGGTTTTACCGATCCGGATAACAGACGGACCTATCCATGGGGGAAAGAAGATACGGAGCTGATCCGTTTTCATAAGGAAATGATCCGTATTCATAAGGAAAATCGAGAGTTAAAGGCCGGTTCCTGTAAAATGCTGCTATCGGACTATAATGTCCTCGGCTTTGGTCGTTTTACCAAATCGGAGCAATGCATCATGGTTGTAAATAACAATGAGCACGAAAAGAAGATAGAAATGAAGGTGTGGGATGTCGGCGTTCCCCGAGAGGCATCTGCTGTTTGCCTGATGTACACGGACGAAAAGGGTTTTCACACGAGACCGGAGGAATATGCGGTAACAAGCGGCAGACTGAAGCTAACATTGCCGAGAACAGCCGCCGTCGTTTTAAAAATAAAATTCTAAGGTCAATGATGCCCAAGGCAGAACATAGTCAGCGATAAAAGTTAGGATAAAATCAGGAAAGTGGAAAGTGGAAGGTGATTGGATTGAGGTTGATGGAGTTTAAGATGGAGCGGTGCGGTTTGCTTCAAGAAGGGCAGCACATTACCGTGACAGAGGGGATTCTTCCGGTGAGCTGCTACTATACAATCGATCCGTCGCTTGCGATGTCTTCCAATTATCCGTTTAGGGAGCGCTTGAAAACAAAAGACGGCGTTGTGAAAAGGATAGAAGAAAAGCCAAGGGGGTACTACGTAACAGTGGCTTTTGAGGAGCCGAGCGCGAACGTATCGGGAGAACCTACATAAATTGTAAGATTTAATAAAAAAATAAAAAAAATGAAAAAAATGAAAAAATTACTTGCCAAAATGTCCGGTTATGTATATAATAGCATTTGCGAGTGCCGTTGTATGGTTTTGAAATATGGTTGCATTAACGCGCAAATGCCATCTTCAAAACTTCGTTTTTGATAGCCGACATTAACGCGCAAATGCCATCTTCAAAACTTCGCTTTTGATAGCCGACATTAATGCGCAAATGCCATCTTCAAAACTTCGTTTTTGATAGCCGACATTAATGCGCAAATGCCATCTTCAAAACTTCGTTTTTGATA
>CAZBRY010000139.1:0-6628 GCA_964494285.1 uncultured Lachnospiraceae bacterium | reverse complement strand
ACTGCGTTTGAGCCGTTTTTCCTTTACTGCTGACAGCGGGAATCGAACCCACGACCTCCTCACTACCAATGAGGTGCGCTACCAACTGTGCCATGTCAGCATTTCCTATCAACGAATGTCATTTTATCACACCGATGGTTTACTTGTCAATGGCATTTCAACTCCTGTTAATTTCCTGTCTGTAGATCTCCTTCTCCTCTTCCAAAAACTTTAGGACGGTGGTCATTTGTGCGTCACCCGCTTAATTTTGGATTTTATCCGCTGCAGAGCATTGTCCGTTGATTTTTCGTCCCGTCCAAGCACACGTGCGATCTGCACGTAGCTCATTCCGGTTATATACAAGTCCAGTACCTGCTTTTCAAATGGGCTTAAGGCGTGCTCGATCGCCTGCTCGAGTCCGTCGATGTTTTCCTTATCAATCAGCAGCTCCTCCGGACTCTTGTCCGTCACCGATTGCAGCGCCTCGATCAGATATGCTTCCTCGCCCTCGTTTCCAACCATATTACTATATATGGAAATATATGTATTGAGCGGCGTATGCTTTCGCCTGCGGGAAGCCTGCACCGCGGTGTACATCTGTCGCGAGATGCACAGATCCGCAAATGTATGAAAGCTCGCATCTCTGCCAATATCATAGTCCCTGAGTGCCTTGAAAAGCCCGATCATTCCCTCCTGAATCAGATCCTCGGTATCTGCGCCGAGAATAAACATCGCCTTCGCCTTGCTTTTCACGAGGTTTTTATATTTATCCATAATAAAATCCGTGATTTCCGCTTCGCCGTCGCGCAGTCTGACAATCAGCTCCTCATCGGGAACATCGGCATATTTTTCACTCATCATAAGATATCACCTGTTATAATTGGTCGAGTAACTCTCTTTTATCCCCGCTGACGCACGATCTCATAGGCCAGCACGCCGGTCGCAACGGAAGCATTCAGGGAGTCGATGTCCCCCTTCATCGGAATCGCCGCCGTAAAGTCGCATTTTTCCTTTACGAGGCGGCTGACGCCGTCTCCTTCGCTTCCGATCACAAGCCCGATTGGCCCTTTTAAATCCAGGCGATACATCAGCTCGCCGTCCATATCCGCACACACGAACCATAACCCTTTTTTCTTTAAGTCCTCTATCGTCTTGCTCAAGTTCGTGACCTTGGCGACCGGCGTATAGTTGATCGCACCTGCAGATGTCCTCGCAACCGTCGCCGTCAGGCCGACCGCCCTGTTCTTCGGTATGATGACACCATGCGCACCCGCAAGGTTTGCCGTTCTGATAATTGCGCCAAGATTATGAGGATCCTCGATATTATCCAGCAAAATCAAAAACGGAGGCTCCCCCTTTTCCTCTGCCCGCTTCAAAAGATCCTCGACCTCTGCGTATTCGTAGGCCGCCGCCTGGGCGATTACGCCCTGATGATGTCCGGTCCGGCTCATTTGATCAAGCCGTTCTTTCTCCACAAACTTTAAAATAGCGTCTGTTTTCTTTGCTTCACGTTTAATGGTAGAAATCGGTCCATCCTGACAGCCATCCAAAAGATAAAGCTTGTCAATCGGCTTCCCCGAACGCAACGCTTCTATTACCGCATTTCTTCCTTCAATCAAATATTCTTCGTATGCCATAACTCCTCATTTCTGTTCTTGTACACTGTCCACACCCAACTTGATCAGCTCCACAAAACGCTCTGTGCGGCCCTCTAAATACAGATATCCGATCAGCGCCTCTAAACCCGTCGCCTTTCTATAGTCGGAATGGGTGGCATTTTTAGCAATTGTGTTGGACTTCGCATTACGACCGCGCCGCAGGATATTTCGCTCCTCCTCCGATAAAACCGGAAGCAAGGACTCTGCCATCTGTGCCTGTGCCGCAGCCTTCACAAGAGCGCTCGTTTTTTTATGCAGCTTATTGGCAGCGCAGTTCGCCTGTTCCACAACGACTGTTTTTATAACAATATCAAACACGCTGTCGCCAATATAGGCCAGCGTCAGAGGAGAATAGGAATTGGCTTTCACCTCTTTTAGCGCAAACTGCTTTTGAATGTTTTCCAGCATTTCTTATGGCTCCTTTTCATGCACGGTGCCACTTGACACCTTCTCGCGTATCCTCCAGCACGATACCCTGCTCCAACAGTATATCACGGATCTCATCAGAGCGCGCAAAGTTTTTCTCTTTTCTGGCCGCCTGGCGTTCTTCAATCAGCTTCTCAATGTCCGAATCAAGAATCTCTTCCTTTTTATCTACAATCAGCCCAAGAATATCGGAAAGCTCAATAATTTTGTTCAGAAGCGTCTGCAGATATTCAACAGAATTATCCGAAGAAGTATTCATATTCGCAAATTTCACAAGTTCAAAAATGACTGAAATTGCATCTGCCGTATTGAAGTCATCATCCATCGCCGCATCAAACCGATCCTCATAGAGGGCTGTTTTATTTAATAACGCCCGCTCCGTATTTGATATTCCTGCATTGTCGTTGCCGCTATTTTTGATTAGATATTTTAGGTTATCCACTGCCGTCACAATTCTTTCAAATGAATTGTGTGCCGCTTCCATCAGCTCTGCGCTGAAGTTAAGCTGACTGCGGTAATGTGCGCTCAGCATGAAAAAACGGAGTATTTGCAAATCGTATTTCTTGCCGATATCGCGTACCGTGAAGAAATTACCTTCAGATTTGCTCATCTTTTTATTGTCGATATTCAAAAACGCATTATGCAGCCAATATTTCGCAAATGGCTTCCCGTTCGCGGCTTCACTCTGTGCGATTTCATTTTCGTGATGTGGAAATACCAAATCTTCACCTCCTGCGTGGATGTCGATTTCATCTCCAAGATATCGTTTGCTCATAACAGAACACTCGATATGCCAACCCGGTCTGCCCTTGCACCAGGGAGACTCCCAGTAGGGCTCTCCCTCCTTTTTTGGTTTCCACAATACGAAATCAAGCGGATCTTCCTTTTGGTCCGCACCGGAAACAAGCAGAGAGCGATTTCCGCTGCGCAAATCATCAATATTTTTGTGGGAAAGCTTCCCGTATTCTTCAAACCGGCGCATTCTGAAATAGACCGTTCCATCTTCTGCCGTATAGGCATATCCTTTTTCAATCAGCGTGCCGATCATGTCGAGCATTCCGCAAATCTCCTCCGTCGCCTTCGGATGTGTTGTAGCAGGATTAACATTCAGCGCAGCCATATCCTTTTTGCATTCGGCAATATAGCGCTCTGAAATCACGGAAGCATCAACACCCTCCTCGATCGCCGCTTTTATTATTTTATCATCAACATCGGTAAAATTAGACACGTAATTGACTTCAAGTCCCTTGTATTCCATATAGCGCCTTACCGTATCAAACACAATCATCGGCCGGGCATTTCCAATATGAATCAAATTGTAAACGGTCGGACCGCAGACATACATCTTTACTTTTCCCGGCTCTAGCGGTACAAACTCTTCCTTTTTCCCGGATAACGTATTATAAACTCTCATTTTCCCTGTATCTCCTTTTTCACTGTTCAATATTTTGTTCATTTTTCTGTTCATTATTCTGTTCTTTTTTAATGCATCGCATTTCCTCTTCCAAATCCAACAGCCGGTTCGTCAGCATACTGTTTGACTTTTGCAGATACAAAATATCCTCGTATACCGGATCGGGCAAATCCACCTGATTTAAATCCTCGCGAGGAATCGAAATGTTTTCACGCTTCACGACCCTGCCGGGCACACCAACCACCGTTGAATTTGGCGGCACCTCCTCAAGCACAACCGAGCCTGCGCCTATTTTAGAATTGGCACCAATCGTAAAGGATCCAAGCACTTTGGCACCGGCGCTGATCATAACATTGTCCTCAATCGTCGGATGACGCTTTCCCGTCTCTTTTCCGGTACCGCCGAGTGTCACACCCTGGTACAGCGTCACATTGTTTCCAATGATCGTCGTCTCGCCGATAATTACGCCATTTCCATGATCAATGAAAAATCCCTCACCTATCTGTGCACCGGGGTGAATTTCAATCCCGGTTTTTCTGGATGCACGCTGTGAAATCCAGCGAGCAAAAAAATAATGTTTTTTTAAATATAACTGATGCGCCACCCGATAATGAAGCATCACCTTAAAGCTCGGATAAAGAAATACCTCTACCGCACTGTGGATAGCCGGATCCCGTTCCCGAATGACGCTAATCTCATCCTTTAATTTCTTGATTATTCTCATAAAACCGGCCCCTTTCCCAGTCTGATAAATTTAAGCAGTCGACAGCACAGCTTTTGTTCCGCACGCGTAGCTGTGCATGAAATTTTGTTATATAGGAAATTCTGAAGAATTTCTCATATAATAAAAAACTCCGTCCTTGAATCGTGTTATTCAAGAGACGAAGTTTATCCTCCGCGGTTCCACTCTTATTGAAGAACCAAACTGCATTCTTCCACTCAAGGCACGTAACGTATGCCAGACGTATCAGGCTAACCACATGGTTCACCTGACCTGCTCATGGATGCACTTCGACCTCTTCCGATTAGGATGCTTCCAGCCAGCTGCATTCCCTCTCTTGAATCTTCCAAAGCCTACTCTTTCCATTCTTAGCATTTCTACCATTTCTACCTATAGTCTATGCAAAAACAACACGTTTGTCAAATTATTTATTTTATTCCCTGCGGCTGCAGCCCGGACAGCCCGTGCATTTGCTCATATCCGCGCCGGATGTCTCCTCAATGGTACCGTCCGCATTTGCAGCGGCACGGCATACGTTCATAACAGGGCTTTCCATATAATCGACTGCCGTCTTCAGCATGCAAATCGCCTGTGAGGAAATTCCTTCCCCGCTTCCGGTAAAACCAAGCCCCTCCTCCGTAGTCGCCTTGATATTGATCTGGCCTATCTCAATATGAAGCGCTTCGGCCACATTTTTGTTCATTTCATCAATGTACGGACGCAGCTTCGGTTTCTGCGCAATGATGGTCGCATCAATATTCTCTATGAAATACCGGTTTTCCTCTAACAGCTCGCCAACTCGTTCTAATAAAGTAATGCTTGAAATACCCTTATAGGCTTCGTCTGTATCCGGAAAGTGCTTCCCAATATCACCAAGGGACGCTGCTCCAAGCAGAGCATCCATGATCGCATGAACGACGACGTCCGCATCAGAATACCCTAAAAGCCCTTTTTCATATGGTATCTTCACACCACCTAAAATCAATTGTCCACCTTCAACAAGGCGGTGCACGTCATATCCCATTCCAATTCTCATCACATTCTCCATTCTGCCTCAGTTTCTGTTTCACAGATAGTATACCACACTTTTTTAAGGATTACATGATATTTGATCTGCCAATGATAACTGCCCTACTATAACCATTTAGGAAACCATAAATCGTAGAAAGGGCTATATTTTTTAATGAAATTATGTTAAATTAATAAAAGTGAAGCATGAGAAAAGGAGTCAGATATTATGAAAACATTACTTGCCCGGATTTCAGAAGAAATGGAACATGCCTTTGAACAGGCGGGCTATGATAAAAAATACGGAAAGGTCACACTGTCAAACAGACCGGATCTGTGTGAGTTCCAACGCAACGGTGCGATGGCGGCAGCAAAGGCATACAGACAGGCACCGATCATGATCGCGAATGCGGTCGCACAGACCTTGCAGGGGCAGACAATATTTTCTGAGGTCAGTGCTATCGCTCCGGGCTTCTTAAATTTGAAGCTTGGCGAAAGTTTTTTGAAAGAATACTTAAACAACATGCAGGCAAATAGGAAGTTCGGTCTGGAAGAGTCGGAAAAGCCGCTCATGATCATGATCGACTACGGCGGCCCGAATGTGGCGAAGCCGCTTCATGTCGGACATCTGCGCTCCGCAATCATCGGGGAAAGCGTAAAACGGATCTGCCGTTATATGGGCAATTACGTAACAGGTGATATTCATTTGGGTGACTGGGGGCTGCAAATGGGTCTTATTATTACGGAGCTGAGAAAACGCAAACCTCATCTGCCGTATTTTGATGAAAGCTTTACAGGCGATTATCCCGAAGAAGCACCGTTTACGATTTCAGAATTGGAAGAGATCTACCCAACGGCCAGTGCGAAAGCAAAGGTGGACGAGCAGTATCGGGAGGAAGCGATGAACGCAACGTTCCTGCTGCAAAAAGGCAATAGGGGGTATCTCTCAGTTTGGAACCACATTATGAGCGTTTCCATAGAGGATCTAAAGAAAAATTATACAAATCTGAATGTTTCGTTTGAGCTTTGGAAGGGTGAATCGGACGTGCAGGGTGAAATTCCGGCAATGGTGGAGCGTCTGCAGTCGAAAGGCCACGCTTATGAAAGCAATGGCGCGCTTGTCGTCGATGTGGCAGAGGAAACGGATACGAAAGAAGTACCTCCCTGCATGATTTTGAAATCAGACGGCGCAGCCCTCTATACGACGACCGACCTGGCGACGCTCATTGCACGCCGCAGGGAGCAGAATCCCGATCAGGTAATCTATGTCGTGGATAAACGACAGGAGATGCATTTTGAACAGGTATTTCGTTGCGCAAAAAAAACAGGTATTGTTGATGAACAGGTAAGGCTCAATTTTCTGGGCTTTGGAACGATGAATGGCAAGGACGGCAAGCCCTTTAAGACAAGGGATGGCGGTGT
>CAZBRY010000138.1:0-6635 GCA_964494285.1 uncultured Lachnospiraceae bacterium | reverse complement strand
TCGCCCGTAAATGCCGAGGAAATGCTGGCTTATTACGAGGACAGACCGGCACAGGCAGAAATAATTCTGCATTTTTTAAAAGATGTGGAGATGCTTTCCCGAATGGCGCCCTTTGCAGCCGTGAACTATGTGCTGAAAGGAATTGGCTATGGTGCATATTTACGGCAAAGACTTTTGGAACGAGGGGTAACAAAAGATGAGAGTATGGAATTGACTCAGGAGCTTTTTTCAAGAAGTCGGGAGTTTCAGACAATTGGAGCATGGCTTTCCTATATCGATGAACTGCGTCAGGAGCAGGAAAGGAGAAACAGCAGGCGGTGCGTTAAATCGGGAAATACAGATATTGTACTGCAGACAATTCATGCGTCGAAGGGACTGGAGTATGATACAGTATTTGTGATTGGGTTGCAGGAGGGAACGCTTCCTCATAAAAAGGCGATGACAAAGCAGGAGATAGAGGAGGAGCGACGGTTGCTGTACGTGGCGATGACACGAGCAAAAAGTAGGCTGTACTTATGCGCAAGAGAGGAAGAACAATATGGAAAAGGTATCTCCAGATTTGTTAGAGAGTTTGAGATTCCTGTTTTGGGACAGGCATAGAACCTTGCTCTTAGAACAATAAAATTGCCGGCATATGAAAACCGGCAATTTTATTGCACAACCTATTATTCATCAATATCTGCATCATCGAATTCTTCATTATCCAGAAATTCGTCGAAGGCATCTGCGACGGCTTCGTATTCAGCATCGTCAGATATATAATTTAAAACAGGCTCGGCATTGACATCATTCTCATCCTCTTCATATTGATAAAACCAAACCTCGCCGTCCACACTTTCGCCATTGTCATCGAGCGGAAGCAGTGCGATATAATCCTTTTTTGCCACCGTCAATATTGTAATGATTGCACAATTCACCGTTGAACCGTCATCCAGTTCAAGCTCTACGGTCATATCCTCCTCCGCATGGTCATGTTCACAGTTATCCTCACAACCACAATTGCAATTATGCTCGTGTTCCATAATAACTCCTTTCCCGATAGATACGATTTTGCCGTTTTCGTAAATAAAATGATTCCTATGACCGATAACGGCAAGTACATTTATAATTTACCATAAGTAACTCATAAAG
Source organism: uncultured Lachnospiraceae bacterium (assembly GCA_964494285.1). Classification (GTDB taxonomy): domain Bacteria; phylum Bacillota; class Clostridia; order Lachnospirales; family Lachnospiraceae; genus JAEYFP01. The sequence goes on along the minus strand of CAZBRY010000138.1, from coordinate 5,504 downwards.
TATAGGAAAATTTTACTTAAAGTTATGAATTCACTGAGAAAAATGAAAGAATTGTAAATATGGATTGACAATTTCCAACATTATTCCTAGAATATAAATAGGAGACATGAACGACAAGTGGGAGAATCACACTATGACAAAAGAAGAACAGGTTGGAAGGCTGCGCAGAATCATAGCGGCAAACGATCATATCGTATGTTTGCTTGGCGTCGGGATGGGAATTGAGTGCGGCTTGAAAAATCGCTGGTGTAACGAGGAAGCTTATCGGGTAGAGGAAGAGTATGGGTATTCGCCGGAAGAGATTTATTCGGCGGTTTTTTACAGTACAAAGACGGAGGAATTTTTTAAGTATTATAAGCGGGAATGTCTGAATTTGGATGTGCAGCCGAGCCAGGCTCATAATACACTTCTTGCGCTTGAGCATGCCGGCAAGCTTTCCGCTTGTATTACGCATAATATTAATTGCATGGCTGTAAAGGCAGGCTTGAAAAACGTAATTGAGCTGCATGGCTCCGTTCATGATAACGATTGCCCGAAGTGTCACAAAAAGTATTCGGCTGCTTTTATAAAGGATGCGGTGGGAGTTCCGCTCTGTGAATACTGCAAGCAGCCGATCCGCCCGCATGTGAAGCTCAGGGGCGAAATGATTCGTAATGATGTCATGACGATGGCAGCCAATGCCTGTCAGTCAGCGCATGTGGTATTGGTGCTCGGTACAAATTTAAATCATCCGATGGTAAAATCCTTCCTGCATTACTATAAGGGAAATGAGGTAGTGCTCATTACCAAACATGAGCATTATACGGATAAGCAGGCAGATTTATGCATTTATGGAGAGGTGAGGGAAATTCTTCCACGGGTCATAGGAAACGAATAAAAAATCGAAAACTTCTGATTATAAGGAATAGGAATCTAAAGAATCAGAAGTTTTTTTGTGTAATAATTTACAAAACTTTTATGGAAAGTTTGTTGACTTTGTTATTTTAGTGGCGCAAAATGTTCCATAAACGAGTTATAAATTTACAAGAGGAGGAAGCGTATGTTACATCTGGTAAAGAGGAATATCAGGCAGTATGTCGGTCCGATGCTGATTGCAATCGTGACACTGTTTTTGCAGACGATGACTGACCTGTATCTACCGACGCTCAATGCCGATATTACGAATAATGGGATGGCAAAGGGGGATATTGCCTATATTGTCAGGACAGGAGGCACGATGCTGCTGATTGTGGCTTTCGGCGTGATCTGCATGATTGTGAGCAGCTATTTTTCTTCGATGGCGGCAATGGGACTTGGTAAGAACATTCGCGAAGAGCTATTTTGCCATGTGGAGACACTCTCAAAAGGTGATATTGATGAAATCGGAACGGCATCGCTGATTACACGGGCGACGAATGACGTCATGCAGGTACAGAATGCAGCAATGATGATGCTGCGCATGATGTTAATGGCGCCGATTATGTGTATTGGCGGTATTATTATGGCGAGAAGGAAAAGCCCGGATTTATCGTGGGTTGTGATCTATGCGCTGCCATTTATTGCGGCGCTGTTGATTTATATGCTACGTAAGGGAATGCCTTTATTTAAAAGCATTCAGAAAAAAATAGATCGTGTCAATCAGGTTGTCAGAGAATATTTAAGTGGTATCCGTGTCATCCGCGCGTTTTGTAAGGATGACTATGAAAAGAAACGCTTCGAGGAAGCAAATATAGACCTGATGCAGGTTTCTTTAAAGGTTTTTCGCATGATGTCGTTTATGATGCCCGCAATGATGCTGATTGTTAATGCGACCAATATAGCCATTGTCTGGGTTGGCGGAAAATATATGGTGGCCGGGAAGCTTCAAGTCGGCGACCTGACGGCATTTATCACCTATGTGGCTCTGATTCTTATGTCGGTTATGATGATGTCGATGCTGTTCATCATGCTGCCAAGGGCTTCTGCTTCCGCAGATCGAATTAATGAGGTGCTGAACAGAACGCCTGCTATCCGTGATAAGGAGGAGATGCAGGCTCGGCACGGACACGCGCGAGGAAGCCTTATATTTGAAAATGTAACCTTTTCTTATCCGGGCGCGGAAAGCCCGGTATTGACCAATATATCATTCGAAGCAAGACCGGGGGAGGTGACGGCAATCATAGGTGGAACAGGCAGTGGGAAGTCGACGCTGATCAATCTGATTCCGAGATTTTATGATGTGACATCGGGCAGCGTTAAAATAGACGGCGTCGATGTTAGGAACTTCCCGCAGGAGGAGCTGCGTAAGAAAATCGGGCTTGTTCCCCAGAAGGCATTCTTATTCAGCGGAACAATTGAAGAGAATGTAAAGTTCGGCAAGGAAGATGCAACAAAGGGAGAGGTGTTCCGTGCGCTTACTATTGCACAAGCGATTGAATTTATCAATGAAAAGGAAGAAAAAGAACAGACGATGATTACACAAGGCGGTACAAATGTATCCGGTGGACAAAGGCAGCGTATTGCGATTGCGCGTGCACTTGTCAGAAAACCGGAAATTTATATATTTGACGATAGCTTTTCCGCTCTTGATTTTAAGACAGATGCCGCGCTCAGAAAGGCATTGCAGGAGGAGATGGGAGACAGTGCCATGCTGGTTATTGCGCATCGCGTCAGCACAATTATGAATGCGGATCGTATTCTTGTGTTGGATGACGGCGAATTGGTCGGCATCGGTAAGCATCAAGAGCTTTTGGAATCATGCAAGGTTTATCAGGAAATTGTCTACTCACAGCACAATGAAAGTGAGGTGGGTTAATTGAGTCAGAAAAAAACGCAGGAAAAAATGCCGATGCGGCATGGAAGAAGAATGGGCGGAGCCGGAGGGCCGGGTGGACCGCCGGGAATGGTGCCGGGAGAGAAGGCAAAGGACTTTAAAGGAAGTTTTAAACGGCTGATGCGCTACATCGGTGCGCACAAGCGGGTGATTATAGTTGTATTTTTGATGGCAGTCACCTCTTCGTTGTTTGGCATTCTGACGCCAAAAGTGCTCTCCGGAGCGATGAATATTTTATACGATGGTTTTGTCGGTGCAACAGACGGAAAGGGTATCATAATTGATTTCGCAAGGATTAAAAAGATACTTGTAATCCTTTCAGTATTATATACACTAAATGCAGTATTTAGCTACTTTCAGCAGTATTTGATGGCAGGCGTCGGACAAAAGGTTATCTTTTGCATGAGGAAGGAAGTGGATGAGAAGCTGACAAGGCTTCCGATTCAGTATTTTGATAACAACGCGCGAGGGGATATTTTAAGCCGTATGAGCAATGATATTGACAATGTCGGAAACTCTTTGCAGCAAGCCTCCGTCCAGATCATTTCGGCCATTATTACAATCATCGGCGTGTTCTTTATGATGCTCTCCATCAGTCCGGCCATGACGCTGCTTGTTTTGCTGACGCTGCCTCTTATTATGCTTGTGACGATGTTTGTGGCAAAGCGCTCACAAAAGTATTTTTCAAAGCAGTGGGAGACGCTTGGAGACTTGAACGGACATATTGAAGAAATGTTTACCGGTGCAACCGTCGTGAAAGCGTATGGATATGAAGAAAAGGCAATCGAACAGTTCAAAGAAGAAAATGCAAAGCTTTATGAGCAAAGCAGGAAGGCGCAGTTTATTTCCGGCATTATTATGCCTTTGATGAATGCAATTGGCAACCTATCTTATGTGTTGATTTGTATTGTCGGAGGAATGAAAGTAATTAACGGATCAATTTCCTTTGGTGATGTAACGGCGTTTATTCAGTACCAGAAGCAGTTTTCACAGCCAATCACACAGACGGCTAATATGATGAATGTGTTCCAGTCGGCGTTGGCGTCGGCGGAACGCGTGTTTGCGATTTTGGATGAGGAAGAGGAGCAGGAGACCTCCGAAAATTATCAAAAGCTTGGCGATGTCAAAGGTGAGATTGTATTTGAGCATGTCAAATTTGGTTATCAAGAGGGCGATGTTCTGATTAAGGATATGAATATCCATGTAAAGCCTGGGCAGCTCGTTGCAATTGTGGGGCCTACCGGTGCCGGCAAGACGACGCTCGTCAATTTACTGTTGCGCTTTTATGAAATCAACGCGGGGAAAATTTCGGTAGATGGAGTTGATATTCGCGATATCAGGAGGAATGATCTGCGGGATGTTTTCGGTATGGTTCTGCAGGATACATGGCTGTTTTCTGGTACGATTTATGATAATATTGCCTACGGAAGCCCGCAGGTGCTCGAGAATGAAGTGGTTGGTGCGGCAAGAGCCGCACATGTGCATCGATTTATAAAGACTTTATCATATGGATATGATACAATACTGAATGAAGAAGGTACAAATGTATCACAGGGGCAGAAACAGCTTCTGACGATTGCGCGGGCGATGATTTCAAACCCGTCGATTTTAATATTGGACGAGGCGACAAGCAGCGTCGATACGAGAACAGAGGTATTAATCCAGAGGGCGATGGAAAAGCTGTTAGAGGGAAGAACCAGCTTTGTAATAGCACACCGATTGTCCACGATCAAGGGCGCGGATTTGATTCTTGTGATGAAGGACGGCGATATTGTTGAGCAGGGTACACATGAAGAACTGATGCATCAGGGGCAGTTCTATGCGGAGCTTTATAACAGTCAATTCGCGCATTAGCAGCGATATAAAATAATGATTTCTCGGTATTTGCCCAGACAGGGAGCAGCATGCAAATAGAAACAGTTCAATTAAAATTCAGCAAAGGAAATGGCACGACACCAGGGGTAAGCGCCTGCAAGGGTGGCTGGCAGTTCTGTTGCGCGGTGGATTGCAGACATTCCCTCGCGTTGTGCCTCTATGAAAAAACGGGGCGGTTATATGAGAAAATTGACTTACTGCCTTATCGGGTCGCCGGAAATGTTTATTGTATTCGAATTACGGGCTTGAAAGAAAAGGGATTGGAATATAAATACGAAGCAGATGGACAGCCTTTTCGGGACGATTATGGAAAGGCTTTTTCCGTCTACCGCAAGTGGGGTGAACAGGCCGAAAAAGAGCAGCTTGCCGCAAACGGTTTTTACAAGGGGAACTTTGACTGGGAAAACGATGTGCCCCCAAAGCTTTCATTTCACCAGATCATCGCATATTCTATGCATGTGCGGGGGTTTACGATGCATCCGTCCTCCGGCGTAAAAGGAAAAGGCACCTTCCTTGGCATACAAGGGAAAATTCCATATTTAAAGGAGCTTGGGATCAATCAGATCGAGTTGCTGCCTGCGTACGAGTTCTATGAGTTTGATTCTGAAAAGGATCATCTCATCAACGGACATCCGAAGTATGCGGATGAATCTAAGACGAAAAATATAATAAAAATAAATTACTGGGGCTTTAAGGAGGGCGGTTATTTTGTGCCGAAGGCGGCTTATTCCTATGGTAAAGATCCGATTTTAGAATTTAAATCGCTCGTAAAGGCGCTGCATGAAAATGGAATAGAGATTATCATGCAGTTTTATTTTCCGGTTGGCATCAATCGGAA
>CAZBRY010000137.1:0-6697 GCA_964494285.1 uncultured Lachnospiraceae bacterium | reverse complement strand
CACCTTGATATCCTTTTGTACAAATAAAATGAACAGGATTACGATCACATAGATGAACAATATAAACTTTTCGATGGCGCTGTTTAACTTTATAATCATAATTCTATCCGCCTCTTCCGTATTACTATTCTTGAGAATCCACCTTGATTTTAAGCTCCTTAAGCTGCTTTGCTTCCACAATATTGGGTGCTTCCGACATCAGATCGGATGCATCCTTCATCTTTGGAAATGCCATCACTTCGCGGATGCTGTCTGCACCAACCATTAGCATGACAAGACGATCAAGCCCATAAGCAAGTCCTGCATGAGGCGGCACTCCATATTGAAATGCATTTAAGAGAAATCCGAAGCGATCATACGCTTCTTCCGTCGTGAAGCCAAGCGCATGAAACATCTTTTCCTGCACATCCTGCTGGTGTATCCTAACGCTTCCACCGCCAAGCTCCGTGCCATTTAACACAATATCATAGGCCTTTGCGCGCACCTTGCCCGGATCGGAATCAATATACGGAAGATCCTCATCCATTGGCATCGTAAACGGATGATGCATCGCAGTAAAACGGCTTTCTTCCTCGCTCCACTCCAACAACGGGAATTCCGTTACCCATAAGAAGCGAAATTCATCCTGCGGAATCAAATCCAGGTTTTTGGCAACTTCAATACGAAGCGCACCAAGCACATCCCATACGACCTTCCTTTGATCTGCGGCAAATAAAAGCAGATCCCCCTTTTCTCCCTGCATCTCATTTACAAGCCTTTCAAGCTCTTCTTCCTTCATAAACTTTGCAAAAGAGGATTTATAGGTGCCGTCAGGCTGAACGCTCAGATAAGCAAGACCCTTAGCGCCGCAGCCCTTCGCAAATTCTACGAGGGCATCAATTTTCTTTCTGGGCATTTCAGCCTGACCCTTGACGTTGATGCCTCGTACCGTCCCGCCATTTTCAAGCGCTCCCGTAAACACACCAAAATCGCAGCCCTTTACAACATCAGATACATCCTTTAGTTCCATGCCAAAACGCAGATCCGGCTTGTCAGAGCCGAAGCGATCCATCGCATCAATCCACGTCATGCGTTCGATCGGCAGCTTGACATCCACATTCAGTATTTCCTTGAACACCTTCCGGATCATCCCCTCATTCACGGCGATGACGTCATCAACATCGACAAACGACATCTCCAGATCGATCTGTGTAAATTCCGGCTGACGATCCGCGCGCAGATCCTCATCGCGAAAGCATTTCGCCATCTGAAAATAGCGGTCATAGCCGGCACACATCAAAAGCTGTTTGAATAACTGCGGCGACTGCGGCAGCGCATAAAATGTCCCGGGGTGGATGCGGCTCGGCACGAGGTAATCCCTTGCCCCCTCCGGTGTGCTCTTCGTCAGGATCGGCGTTTCAATTTCTAAAAAGCCCTCGTCCATAAAGTAATTACGAATACTATTAACAATCTGGCTTCTTACTATAATATTCCTCTGTAAATCCGGTCTTCTCAAGTCGAGATACCGGTATTTCAAACGAAGTTCTTCTTTCGTCTTGCTATCCGCTTCAATTGGAAATGGCGGTGTCTGTGCATCTGATAGAATACGTATTTCTGTTGCCCGCAGCTCGATGCCGCCCGTTTTTAAGTTGGTGTTCGCCTCACCGGAGCGCTTTTCCACTTTTCCGGTCACGGCAACAACAAACTCACTTCTAAGCCTTTCTGCCTTCTCAAAGCCCTCTGCCCTGACGTCACTTTCTTCAAAAATAATCTGTAAAATGCCGGAACGATCGCGCAAATCCACGAAGATAATGCCGCCCTTATTTCTGCTTTTTTGAACCCAGCCCATCACGGTCGCTGTCTCTCCGATATTTTGCTCGTTGAGCTCCGTGCATCTATGTGTCCTTTTTAATCCCATCATTGATTCTGCCATTCCTCTGTCTCCTCTTTCCTTGATTGGCTCTTCCATCAGCCCTTTAATTCGGTATTATAAAAATCCCTGATATTTTCCGGCGAGTAGCCCTCTTTGCTAAGCTGCTCTTTCTGGAACTTTTTATTTTTATTCATCTGGGCAATCAGTACCTGCCTGCCGTTTGCGCGAAGTGTACCAGCTTCCTTAATAACTTCACATAAACGCTCCTTGGATGCCCCTCTTTCAACTAAAAATGCTACTTTATCCGAACCGCCCGGCACTTGAAACTCTCTGTCGAGCAAAATCGTGATAATACGTTCAAAGCCAATCGAAAAGCCGCAGGCGCATGTCTGTATGCCTGTAAATTTACCGATCATATCATCATATCTGCCGCCTCCGGCCACGCTGCTACCAAACTCGTCCATGCTGATTTCAAAAATTGTCCCTGTATAATAAGACATCCCGCGCACAAGCGTCGGATCAAACTCGATTCTAAACTCCGATACCTTTGTTTCTTCAACGCTCGCGATGATCGCCTCAAGTCCCTCTGCTGCCTCGGGGGCAAGAAAGCCCTTCAGCGTTTCCTTTAAATGGCGAATCCCCGCGGCATCCCCCGTCGTCTTTTCAAACAAATTTAAATAGTTCTGCGCTGCCTCGGCAGTAAAGCCGCTCGCGATCAACTCTTCAAGTACACCGTCCGTTCCAATCTTATCTATCTTGTCCAAAATAATAAACACAAGATCGTACTGATCCTTAGGAAAACCGCAGTAAGCCGCCATCGCTTTTAAAATCCTGCGGTCGTTGATACGCACAGTGAAATCTTTAAAGTCAAGCTTACCAAGCAACGTCGTCGTGGCAAGGATCAACTCAATTTCAGCCAAGCAGCCCGGATCACCCAAAATATCGATGTCGCACTGTACAAACTGCCGGAATCTTCCCTTCTGCGGCCTGTCCGCGCGCCAAACACTACCCATCTGCAGCGCCTTGAATGGACTGGGAAGCTCGTTTGCGTGGTTTGCATAATACCTGGAAAGCGGAACGGTCAGATCATAACGCAGTCCGGAATCAACTAAATCATCTTCGTTTTCGGCCGTCTCCAAATGCAGCTTTTCGCCTCGTTTTAATATTTTAAAAATCAGCTTCTCGTTCTCTCCCCCCTGCTTACTGCTAAGGTTTTCGATATGCTCCACACAGGGAGTCTCAATCGGCTGAAATCCAAAACTGCCATATGTCTCCTTCACAAGACCGGTTACATAGTCGCGAATCTTCATCTCTCTTGGGAGGATGTCCTTCATTCCCGTTACCGGTTTTTTCGTCAATCCCATTTTTCATACTCTCCTCTTCTATCTTCTATCTTTTAAGTGTATCATAAAATGATTTCTTTTTCTCCAGCAATTTTCCATTTTCTTTGATAAACAATGTCACATCCTTCACATTATCGATTCGTTCGATGCATCCGTCGGAAAGCACCACTTTGGAGATTGAGCCTGCGCCAAGCGCAGCAATCGATTGAACCTCTTCCATGATCAGAATATTATAAATGCCGTACTTCCCTTCTCGCGCATACCCAACGTTTTCGAAATTTCCCGCCATATTTTTCTGTCGGTACAAATAATAAGGCTTCATATCCATTATTTTTGCCGCCTTTGCTGCTGCATCCATCATCTGCGGCGTATTGACGCTTTTAATCTCCCCGTGCTCGCTCAAGAACTGCGCCATCCCCGCCGCCCGTTTGATCGCCATCGAATGCACGGTGATGCTGTCAGGATTCAGCCGTTTGATTTCCGACAAGGTATGCGTTACCATCTCAAGATTTTCTCCGGGCAGACCAAGAATCAGATCCATGTTGATATTGGTAAATCCCGCCTCTCGTGCAAGGAAAAATGCTTCCCTCACCTGTTCTACCGTATGTTGCCTGCCAATAATTTTGAGTGTTTGTTCATTCATTGTCTGCGGATTGATGGAAATACGGGTCACGCCACAGCGAAACAACGTATTGAGCTTTTCCTCCGTAATGCTGTCCGGTCTTCCCGCTTCGACCGTAAATTCCTGCACCGTCCGAAAATCAAAGCGTTCCTTTATATATGTGATCACTTCCGTAAGCTGCGCGGATGTCAGTGTAGTCGGCGTTCCCCCGCCGATATAGACCGTATCAAGGATCCGATTACGGTAAACTTCTGCAGTCAAATCAATTTCCCGCTTTAGCGCCGCAATGTATTCTTCCACCCGGCTTTTCCATTTGGCAATCGGATAAGAGGTAAACGAACAGTACAGGCATGTCGTCGGGCAGAATGGAATTCCGATATAGAGACTAAAGCCATCCCGCTCATGTAATCCCGCCAGAAGTTTCTCCTCACGCCTTGCAATGTCAATGCTGAGTGCGATCTTTTCATCCGATGCAAAATATACCTTTTTCATGTAATCTTTAATCTCGTCGTCTCTTTTTCCTTCCTTTAGCATCCCCATCGGAAGTTTAGTCGGTCGAATGCCAGTCAAGGTTCCCCATGGAAGTTTTTTTTCGGTTTCTTCGCTTAATAACAGGTAAAGCTGCTGCTTTAATATGTTTTTCACCTGCGGTCGCTCAAGATCTCCCGTCAAGGCTTTCAATCGCTTCTTGACAACGCCGTCCGCGACAATTTTCACCTCTAAAAAACCTTCCGAATAATAGACTTCGAAACCGGAAAAATTCTCCCCGGTTTCTTCTGTTAAAATCATATGCACATCCTCATCCTGATAAAATGCTTTCACCAGGGAATGGATGTCGTATGTAAATATTTCCTCCGATAATCTGACTGCTATCATATATACGCCCGCTTTATTTTACCGCCCAGACTCCGTCTGACCAATTTGAATTCATATACAAAAAGGATTGTACTTACGTTCCTCACCAATCGTCGTGAAATCGCCGTGTCCCGGATAAACCTTGACATCATCCGGCAGTACCATCAGCTTTTCTCTCAAAGAACGATCCAGCATGCCTTTGCTGCCGGTCGGCAGATCCGTTCTTCCGACAGAACCGGCAAACAACGTATCCCCGCACAGAAGAAGCTTTTCTTCCTCAAAATAATAGCAGCAGCTCCCTGCCGTATGTCCCGGAGTTTCAATCATTTTACAGGTAATCCCCGCAACCATGATCGCCTCTCCATCCGCAAGATATACATCCGCCTTGACCGTATAAGGGCGTCCAATCTGATCGGAACAATTTAACCCTGCATCCTCGCAAAGTGCCTGTTCCATTTTGGAGGCATATACGTTAACACCCGTCTTCTCACGCAGCTCATTCACACCCATAATATGATCAAAATGTCCATGTGTCAGCAAAATTGCCGCCACTTCAATCTCGTTTTTTGTGAGCTTATCATAGATGCCTCCTCCGTCAGAAGCCGGATCAATGACAAATGCCATCTTTTCTTCCTTGTCATATACAAAATAGCAGTTCGTGCCAACCATCCCAAGAACAGTTCTTCCTACTTTTAAGTTACCCATTTAACCTGTTGTCCTTTCAATATCAATAACATCTTCAATGGAGCGCAAACGGTCAATAATCCTGTTTAATTCTTCCGTATTGGATATTTCAAAGGAAATGGACGTGGTCGCCGTCCCATGCTTGCTTGTCCGCACATTCATCGAAAGAATATTTACATTTTTCTCAGTCAGCGCCTTTGTGATTTCGGCCAGCAGACCGTTTCGGTTGTTGCTGTATAGATTAATTTCAACAAGATAACGCTCGGACACTTTGGAATCGTTCGTCTGCCACTCGGCCTCAATCAGCCTTGCTCTCTCCATTTCAGGAAGATTCAGTATGTTGATGCAGTCCGTGCGGTGTATCGATACACCTCTTCCCCGCGTCACAAAACCGACAATTTCATCACCCGGAATCGGACTGCAGCATTTAGAAAAACGCACCGCAACATCGTCGATTCCCTTGACTACAATACCACCTTTATTCCTTATCTGAATTTTTTTATCCTTTTGGGCTTCGGCCACATGATGCAGAACTTCTTCGTCAGAAAGGATCTTCGGATGATCCTTCTCGTACAGCTCCTGCATCTTATTGATAATCTGCCCTTCCTTTAAGCCACCGTGGCCGACAGCCGCACAGACCGAATCCCAATCCTTGAATCCATACTTATCCATAATGGCACGCATGTATTCCGGACGCATTAATTGGCTTGTATCCAATGCCTTTGCCTTAAAATAAGCAAGTATCATTTCCTTGCCTTTGACAATATTATCTTCCTTCAGCTCATTTTTAAACCACTGACTAATTTTGCTCTTCGCCTGCGTGCTCTTGACAATAGTAAGCCAGTCACGGCTCGGTCCTTTGGAATTCTGAGATGTAATAATTTCAATCCGGTCGCCGTTGTTGATCACATAGTCGATCGTCACGAGCTTACCGTTAACACGGGCACCAATCATCTTATTGCCGACCGCGCTATGGATGCTGTAAGCAAAGTCGATTGTATTCGAGCCTGCCGGAAGCGTCTTAACGTCCCCGGTCGGCGTGAAGCAATAAACGCTGTCGGAAAACAGATCCAAATCGCTCTTGAGTGTATTCATGAATTCCTTGTTGTCTGAAAGATCCTTCTGCCATTCAAGAATCTGCCTGAGCCAGCTTAGCTTTTCCGCTTCCTGCTCCTCAACACGCTTTCCATTGGAGGCTTCCTTGTATTTCCAATGAGCGGCGATACCATATTCCGCCGTCCTGTGCATTTCATAAGTACGAATCTGAATTTCAAACGGCTGCCCCGTCGGTCCGATCAGCGTCGTATGAAGAGACTGGTACATGTTCGGCTTGGGCATAGC
>CAZBRY010000136.1:0-6705 GCA_964494285.1 uncultured Lachnospiraceae bacterium | reverse complement strand
AGCAGGATCCTGACGCACATATCGTTATTGTTTCTTCGGTCGGCACGCAGACGCACTTGAGAGAATCGATCAAATCCGGCGCAAAGGATTTTTTACAAAAGCCTATTGACCCGGTATTGTTAAAGCAAATCATCGATTCCTGTCTGCAGAATAGGTAAGGAGGAACTATGGACAACAAACGATTGGCAGCAGAATTATTAAAATCCTCCAACTATGATGCACTTTCGGATTCGACGACAGAGTTTGTCAAAACCTATATCAAAAAGCTTGTATGGGATGTGCTGACACATGTGGATCCCGCAATTACAATTGGCAACATTGAACTTGTGACCACCTATTCCTCCGAACTGGAATTATCTCAGGAAATCACAGGAATTCCGGCTGCCTACTCAGCCATTGACGGAGAAATCAGCGTCTTGACCTCCTTTTCAGAACAATATGCGCATTTGGGTATTTCCGAATATGATACACTCGCACGCGAAGCCATTTTGGACTTCTTAAATCTTCACAACGGACTGTTTGTTTCTTTACTTTCCAAGCTTAACATGTATGAATTAAGCCTTGCCGTTCCAAAGCAGTCTGGCTCCTTCTCATTAACAAGTCGGGTTACCGGAAAAATCACAATCATTCCGATTACTTTCTCTTTTGGCACCATCAAGTTTTTGCTCTATGAGCTTCCGCTTGATTGAAATTTAACACTTCTGGCATTAATAAAATAGAAGCATCCTCTACACTAGGATGCTTCTATTTCATTAATATCAAATTCTATCTTAATATGCTCATGAGTGCCATTCAGCGAAAAATTTTCGAGAATACGCTTGGCAACAAGCTTTCCATTCTGCATATTCGTATCCATCAATAATACAATGAACTGGTTGCTGCTGAAATGCGAGCAGACATCCCCTCTCCTCAAAGAATCCTTGATAGCAGTTTCAAGCACTTCCATCTCCTTTATAATGCCTTCCATGGAAATCTCTTCATCCGCATCCATCGTGAACAGCAGCACCTGTACCTTTTGCTCTGTCCTTGCAATGCAACGCGCTACAAATTGATAAATCCGTTTGAAGCCTTCATATTCTACCCGGTAAGCGCCACCCTCCCGACTATATTCTCTCACATATTTTTGAAGCTTTTCCAGATCAATCCTGGAGTTGTCCAAACCACTTCTGCCAGTATCCTCGTGCCAATAAAAATAATAGCCGCATTTTCCGTTCTGCTTAACAAAATACATTGATTTATCTGCGTTGTTATACAAGGTCATAAAATCATTTCCATCGCGCGGAGCAAACGTAATCCCGATTGAAACGGAAATTTTGATTTTATTTTTATCATCCCAAATCATCCGCCCAAAGCTTTTGTCCACCTTCGAAATGATTTCATCTGACTTTGCAGCCGCTTTTTCCTCATCAAAATTCCCTTTGAAAAAAATGATAAACTCATCTCCTCCAATGCGACAAACAATATCCTCATCCCTCGTGCAGCCTTTTAAGATCCCGGCAAATTCGATCAAAACCGCGTCGCCTCTAATATGACCGTAGGTATCATTGACTTCCTTGAAATTATCCATATCAAGAATAAATAAGGCACCTTTAGCTTCTCCATCCAAATAGACATCAACATTATCCTTCGTGTATTTCCGATTCCACAAGCCGGTCAGCGAATCCTTATACGCTTCGACGGACTTTAATTCCACTTGCTTTTCCAAACCACGCTTTATGGAATCTAACTCCAGAACCCGCTCAATGCGTGATATGAGCACCTCGGGAGCAAATGGCTTAATTACAAAATCCATCGCACCCATGTTAATCCCATGCGCCTCATCTGCATTCTCTGTATCACCGGTCAGGAAAATAACCGGAATATCCGCAAGCTCAGCCATCTGCTTCATTTTCTTATAGGTCTCATAGCCGTTCATTCCCGGCATCATAATATCCAATAAGAGCAGATCCGGCTTCTCCTTTCGCATAGACTCCAATGCGGCCTGACCGGATCGTTCTGTTGTGACTCTGAATTTTTTCTTCAGAACAGCGCTTGCAAATATTAAATTTGTAGCTACATCATCTACAATCAGAATATGTTTTTCTTTTTTCATTTGTTACATTCCTAAGCTTTCCTTCACTACGCACTGCATATCTGCAACATCGCACACCCGTTCATGTAAAACTTCCGCCTGCCGGATCTCCTCTATCGCCGCCGGAATTTTGACCTTTGCCATCCTGCTTAACTCCTCCGCCAGCTTAAAATCATCCGGTTCAATATACGAAGGAGACATTGCCTTCATCACGTTCTGCGTAAACTTAAACGGGCTCGCCGTGGAAATAATCACGCTTTTCGTCTTCTTGTCCTCAGGCATCGCTTTACGGTATGCCCGATCTGCAGCTGCAGCGACCGCTGTATGCGTATCAATGACGTATCCTGTCGTTTTATAGAGAGCATAGATCGTAGAAAAAACTTCTTCCTCTGTCGCATAAGCACCGAAAAAATCTGACAATCGATCTCTCATTTCTGCCGTAATCTCATAGCGGCCATCTTTGGAAAGAGCATTCATCAGCTCCGTATTGCGTGCAGAATCTTCTTCACAAAGTACATAAATCAACCGTTCCAAATTACTGGATATTAGAATATCCATCGACGGAGACGTTGTCAAGATAAACTCGCGATTTTTATCATAGCAGCCGGTTTCAAAGAAATCAAATAAAACCTTGTTCTCATTGGAGGCGCAAATAAACTTCCCGATCGGCAGACCCATCTGCTTCGCATAATAAGCAGCAAGGATATTGCCGAAATTACCTGTCGGTACAACGACATTGAGGTGCTCACCCGGCTCCATTTCTCCACTCTTCAGCATCCTACCATATGCATACACATAGTAAGCGACTTGTGGTACAAGACGGCCAATATTGATCGAATTGGCCGAAGAAAACTGAAACCCTTTTTCCTCCATTTCCTGTTTGAGCAATTTGTCGTTAAATATATGTTTGACTCCGGTCTGACAATCATCGAAATTACCGTGCACACCGACCACCTTTGTGTTGCCGCCTTTTTGGGTCACCATCTGCAGCTCTTGGATTCTGCTGACGCCCCCCTTCGGATAAAACACAATGATCCGTGTACCCGGAACATCTGCAAAGCCGGCAAGCGCTGCTTTGCCTGTATCGCCGGACGTTGCAGTCAGAATAACAACCTCTTTTTCCACATTATTTTTCTTTAGAGCCGTCGTCAGTAAATGCGGTAAAATAGAAAGCGCCATATCTTTAAACGCAATTGTCGCCCCGTGAAACAACTCCAAGAAAAACTGGTCGCCTTTTTTTACAAGCGGTGCAATCTCCTTTGTGTCAAATTTCTCATCATATGCCTTCTCAATGCAGCTTTTCAGCTCGCTTTCGGTATAGTCGGACAAAAATTCCTTCATAACAATATATGCCGTCTCCTGATAGGACATATCCTTCAATTCGGCAAGAGAAACCGAAAGCTTCGGGATCGAGTTTGGAACAAACAATCCTCCATCATCTGCCAGCCCTTTTATAATTGCCTTGGAAGCAGCAATCTCCTCCTGCATTCCCCGCGTACTTTTGTATAGGATACTCATCTTTTCCTCCACCGGTCGCTTTGTCTGCAACCCCTTTATATTACGTAATAAATGAATAATTATGTATGTTTTACTATATCACTTCCTGCACAATATCGTCAAGTAATCCTTCAGCGTCCGCGGCGGCTGTTGCAAGCTTGTCGCATCGTTCATTTTCAGGATGTCCGTCATGCCCCCTGACCCATGTATACACTACATGATGGGGTTCCATCGCCTTCAGCAGCCGCTTCCATAAATCCACATTCAAAACCGGCTTATTGGCACTCTTTTTCCAATTTTTCTTCTGCCAGTTTTCTATCCAGCGCAGGTTAAAGGCGTTCGTCACATATTGGGAATCGGACACAACCTCCACCTCACAGGCCTTTGTCAGCGCCTCTAACCCTATGATGACTGCCATCAGCTCCATCCTGTTATTTGTCGTCTTTTTATAGCCCGCAGAATATTCCCGCTCATGCAAGACCCCTTTTCCATCCATATACTGAAGAACAACGCCACAGCCGCCCGGTCCCTCCGGATTGCTTCTGGCGGATCCGTCTGTAAAAATTGTAACCTTCATGTCTCCTCCTCTAATATCCAACTGCCTGTATTAACAAAATGCACCGCGGCTTCTTCTGCCTTTGAAATAACGGAAGGATCGTAGCCTATAATTGAAAGCAGTTTGATTGCATTCCTTGTCTCTGCTCGTCCAGTCTGTAAATGATAATTAAATACAACATCATTTTGAAGCACTTCCTCGTCAAAATGATAATTGACATAACAACCTTCGAGCATTTCGGTCAGCTCAATGTCATGCGTCGCTGCAAAACAGAAAATGTGCGGACGAGCTAAACTTTTTAGAATCTGAGAAGAAGCGGCGATTCGTTCCACTGTATTCGTCCCACGCAGCACCTCATCTACGAAGCACAGCATCGGCGTTTCTATTTTTCCCGCATCCACGATTCGTTTGAGCGATTTGATTTCCACAATATAATAACTTTCCTTCGTCATCAGACTGTCGCGCAGCGCCATCGAGGAATAGATTCGAAACAGCGCACCGTGGTAGGTTTTCGCGGGCACAGTCCCGATCGTCTGTGCGAGCACCGCACAAACCGCCGCGGTCTTTAAAAAAGTCGACTTTCCTGAAGCATTTGAACCCGTAATCAAAATCCCACTCTCTGCCCGAATGCTGTTTACAACGGGCGACTCCACAAGCGGATGATAAGCTTCCTCAAGCGTAAGCCCTTTCCCAGACGCTTCATCAAACTGCGGCTTACAGGAATAGACCAGACTACATTCATAAGAGGCCACTGCGACCGCGGCATCCAGTCTCCCAAGAATTCCCCGAAGCTGTTCTATTTCCCCCATCCTTTCCTGAACAAGCTTTAACATGGAGTTAAATTTGATGAGATCAATACGAAAAATCATCCGCGCATAATCCATCAAAAGCTCCAGCGGATTGCTTGTTGTATGAACACCGACCGACAATATCAATGTGCCCTGTTCCAAACTGCCAAAGCGCTTGTTCAAAGTCTCCAGATGCCCCGTATAGGGAACCAGCTCCTCATAATCAAGTTTTTTAATCTTTCGCGAAACGCGTAGCATTGCCATAATATAAAAAAAAGTTGTAAAATAGGTAGAAACCTCACCTTTTCTTTTGAAATAAGTAATGATCGAAACTGCCAGTACGGACAAAAAGAGTAGCACCCCAAACCCTGGCATCATAAAAATAACACAGAAGCTCAGCAGCAGCGCCGCATTCATCGCATAATGAAACACATTGCTCTCTTTTTTCAAATCCATTAAAAAGAGAAGAACCTCTGTCAAAGAAATTTTTGTTAATTTTCCGAGATGGTGCAGAAGCTTTTGGATCTCCATGCGCGCAACCTCATGTCCTTTGAAAAACGCCACAAGACCATCCCAGTCTTCTCTTCCTTCTTCGCTCAAACGCGGACAGCGCAGCAAATGATACAAATATTCTTCTCCGACGGACGACTGCGCCGTATTGATCTGCATAAAAATCTCATCCATGTTCAAATCATTCCATGTGATCTCATCCAGACAGAACTCGCCGCATCGGCCAAGCTCCTTTTGCTTCAAATGATACGTCGCAATTCGCTCAAGCTCTGTTTTGGAAATGCTGTTCGTTGCTTTTTTTCCGAAGTTCTCCTTCAACGAAACACAAAATTGATGGTATGCTTTTCTTTCCCGGAGGGCTCCATTAATAAAAACAACAAGCACGACGACAAATATAGCAATCAGATATCCAACCCACTCCATTACAAGATCCAGCTTTCATTTTCTTTATTCACCCGCATGATGCGCTCCTTATATTTTGAGAGCTGCCCGTGCGTAAGACTTTCCTCAACTAGATCATAGCGCTCCCATAGATGCATCGGAAATACCACTTTTGCATCTGTCATTTCCAAAAATTTTATAATCCCCCATTCCGCAGCCTCACCAAGCCGATAATCCAGCGGCACAAAGGCTAAATCAATCGTTCTTTCGTTTATCTTTTGAAGCTGTTCGTAATAGGTTCTTTCCTGATAAAGATTGAATGCTTTACTCTCGCCTTCCCAATGCCACCAATTCAGATCACCTGCATGATAAAGACAGGTGCCTTCCGTTTCAATCAGGAATGCCACACCTGCATCTGTAGATTTCAAAGTCTTTATATACAGCCCTTCATCAAGTGTCGTCTCCGTATTCCTTCCGATAGAAATGATCTGCTTCAGAAGCTGTTCATCATATCCGAACTTTTCCAAATAACGTGCATTCAGCTTGATGTCATTTGCAAGCACATAGGTCACATGATATGAGGCATCAAGCTGGCCAAAAACACTCATACTAAAATGGTCCTGATGTTTGTGGCTCGCAAAAAAATAAACGGACTTTTCCTTATCAAACACGGGCAGACTTCCCTTGAAATAATCAAACACCAATACACACTCTGCAAGCTCAACTACAAAACAGCTATGGTAAACATACGTGACCTTCATCCCATTATCCAATCCTTTGAATGATTTCATTCGCCTTGACATAAATTTCTTCGGGGTCCATGCCGATCTGATAGCTTCCGTCCTCATAAAGAACTTTTCCGTGAATCATCGTCAGCTTGACGTTCTGCTTGCTGCCGCTGT
>CAZBRY010000135.1:0-6807 GCA_964494285.1 uncultured Lachnospiraceae bacterium | reverse complement strand
CGAGTCTGCCCGTGGCCAGCCGATAAACCTCAAGTCAGGCAAACAATCGGGCGGATGGCGTGCTCGCACGCGCAGACGCATCAACTGTTGTATGACGAGCGAAGCGAACGAGAAAAGCCGCAGGCTTTTCGAGTCTGCCCGTAGGCCGAATGGTAAACTTCAAGTCAGGCAAACAATCGGGCGAATGTCGTGCTCGCACGGACAGGTGCAGGATTGTTTGTATGACGAGCGAAGCGAACGAGAAAAACCGCATTTACGGAGGAATTAACATGAAAATCAGGCATCTCACAAAAGCAGACGGCGCGGCAGCGATGAAGCTCTCCTCCCTCTGCTTTGATTATCCCTATGATACGAACGGCAAAACAGACGAGGAGTACTTCCAATATTTAATGAACAATCCGCAGGAGAAGCTGCATACGCATCCCGAATATGAGATTGGCGCGTTTACGGATGATGGCGAGCTGATGGCTGCCACAGCCTCTATTCCCTTTACTTTCTATTTTGATGGCGGCACTTATAGCGGAAATGGCGTTGGAAACGTCTCCACTTATCCGCAGCATAGACGAAAGGGTGCCATTCGCGCTATTTTTATGGAAATCTTAAAGGAATCCTACGAAAGCGGACAAACCTTCTCCTATTTGTATCCGTTCAGCGAAGCTTTTTACAGTACATTCGGCTATCGGCGTGCGGATAACTCCATTCGCTATACCTATTCCCTGCATGTGCTCCCCGACTATCGCTTTCCGGGCAACTTTTCAATTAAGCAGGGAAACGATGTGCCGGAGGACTATAAAATTGCTTACTTTGCTTTTGCAAAGCGATTGAATATGATGATCCAGCGAGAAGATTTAGATTGGAAAAATATTGCTGACGCGAAGGGCTCTGAAAATAATAATTATGCTTATCTTTACCGGGATGAGAATGGCATACCTCGCGGTTATCTCGTGTTTAAAAAGACAGAACGAATAATGCGGTGCAGGGAATTCATTTTTGACGGTCTCACAACTTTGAAAGCGCTGTTTTCTTTTGCAAAAGGCTTTCAGGCGGATTACGACTATATCCACTTCCATGCTCCGGCGTGCCTGAATCTTGCCTGCTTCTGTCCAGACTTCGTTCCGCATAACTCTTCAAGGGAACTCGCCAATAACGGCATGATCCGCGTCATCAATGCAGAGCATGCGCTTTCAGGCGCATGCTACTTAGCGGACGGTTCTGTTCGAATTGCCGTGGCTGATCCCTGCCTTGCCGGAAATAATGCGGTCTTTACTGTTTCCATCAAGAACGGACGAGCCTCTTCTGTAGAAAAAGAGCTTTTACCACAAGGCGCTGATTTGACTGGAATCGATTGTGACATCGCGATGCCTATTTCCGTTTTTTCGGCTGCAATCACAGGACATTACCTCATTAGGGATTTTGATTTTATGGAAGAGGTCACCTATGATAAATCCAAGGTTTCCATGCTCGAAGGAGTCTTTTATAAAAAGGACTGCTTTATCAACAACTATTTTTGACAAACAAGCGTGAGATGTGTAAAATATAATTTGTCGGAAATCCAATGGAAAGGAATTAAAATAAATGGAGAAAGTACTGTTGTTTTACCCGCCCGGATTCATGTTTCAGCGCGGAGAGGATCGCTGTCAGCAGAATATCGACGAAGGCTCCGCCCAGGCGATGCGCGCCTGTAATGACTTAGGCTATGCAGCTTCTATATTATTAAAAAAAGGATATGACGTCATGCTCCGCGACTACCAGACACAGCGTGATACGCTCGATGTCCTTTATCATGACATGGAAAGCTATCAGCCGGATTTGATTATGATGAGCATTACGAATACGACAATTTTTGATGATTTGAAGCTGATCAACGAATTGAAAAAAAGATATCAGCCCATAGTCGTATTGAAGGGTGCACTTTTTTATGCGCCCGAGCAAGCGATGCTTGACTTGCTCGACTTGTCCTCTGTCGATTACATGATCGGCGGCGAGGTGGATTTTGCAATCGGTGGAATTGCCGATTATGCGCTGCGCCGTCAGGGAGAGATCGGCTCCGTTCTTTCCATTTTATATAAAGACGAAGGCGGCGTCTTAAAGCAGACCAATTTCCATACGTGGGGTGAGGATCTGGACACACAGCCATTTCCCGCAAGACAACTTATGAACAATCAGCTCTATACGCGGCCGGACACAGACGAGCCCATGGCTACGATCCAAACGGCAAGAGGCTGTCCGTCAAGTTGCGTCTTCTGCCTGACACCTGAGATTTCCGGCAAATGCGTTCGTTTCAGGAGTCCGCAAAATGTCATGGATGAGTTGACCGAATGTTATGAGGTACATGGTATTCGTAACTTTTTCTTTAAAGCAGATACATTTACAATCAATGCAGAATGGGTGAAGGAAATGTGTAATCTGATCATCAATTCCCCATTATATGGAAAAGTTCAGTTTACTGCCAATTCCAGAGTCAATCCGCTCAAAAAGGAAACGCTCGAGCTAATGAAGAAAGCAGGCTGTTTTCTCGTCGCCTTTGGCTTTGAGTCCGGCTCCGATGAAATATTAAAGAAGATACGCAAGGGCGCTACCGTCGCGCAGAACCTGCAGGCTGCCAAATGGTGCCATGAAGTCGGACTTCCATTCTGGGGCTTTTTTGTCATTGGCTTTCCATGGGAAGACAAGTCACACATTAGGGAAACCAAAAAATTGATTATGCAGGCAAACCCAGATTTCATCGAAATTACGATCGCGCTTCCATTCTATGGAACGCCCTTGTATGAAATATGCAAAGAAAATAATCTGCTCGCAGAATCCGTGCTTGGCAGCGATTTCTTCCACTCAAGCATGAACGGAACGATGCACTTAAGTGTGGATGATCTAATGAAGCTTCGCCGGAATATCCTGCTTTCCTTCTACCTGCGCCCTAGCTACATTTTCAAGAAAATGGGACAAAGCATCACCCATCCCGGTATTTTTATTAACTACTGCAAATACGGCATCAAGCTTGTTGTAAACCTTTTTAAGCATTAAGCGTGTTAATCATCATAACAATAGAAATCGCCCGCAGGCATTAAAGGTATCCTAGACCTGCAGGCGATTTCTATTATAATTTATTTAGAATAGGCTCCAAAAATCTTCTCAATTGCTGCGGGAATATTCGGACCATACTTCCCTGTGATTGTTCCGCTTTTTGCATCCTCTTTAGACATGCCCATGTAACTGTAGCTGAGAAAGCTTGGAAAACCCGCATATCGGTCTGTCCCGTAGGGAAGTCCCATGCTGAGAACAGCCGTAACGGACTGCTTCCCTGCTGCCGTGATCAAACCTGCTGTGGTTTGTGGCATCGTATTCATCCAGTGAGCAGTATCATTTTGGGTGGAGGCGTACAGCTCACTCCCAAGAATAATGTAGTCGGCTTTTTTGATCTTTTCCTGCACGGCAGCACTGGGCTCGGCCTCTTTTGTATAGGGAACAAGTTCCAAATGAAACTCTCCAAGCAGGCCTTCCTTGCGTAGCCGGTTAATCGCATATTCTGTGCTGTAAAGCTCGCTTTCGTAAGGCATCAAAACAAGTACGGTATCCTCTTTTTGGGGCTGAAACGGTGTATAACTGCCGGAGTATACAAGCTGCACCGCATCCCTGGCAATCTTCCGTTCGGCTGCCCGGTGCCCCGCGGAGCCGACGATGCTTGTCGCCTGCTCCACGCGCGTCTTGACAGGAAGCTTATATTGTTCTGTATCCAGAATTCCATATTTTTGCTTTAACAACAGCACTCTGTAAGCTGCCTCATCAATCCGATCCATCGAAAGCGTTCCGCTCTCTACCGCATTTTCAATCGCCGCATAAATTGCTGTCAGCTTCTCGCAATCCCCCACTTCTCGCAGCGTCGTTGGATTGCACAGCAGGTCGGCTCCCGCATTCAGCGCTAAGATGATTGCCTCACTCTCGCCGAAATGATCGGAAATCGCCCGCATATCAAGCGCGTCCGTCACTACGACACCGTCATAGCCAAGCTCTTCACGTAGAATGCCTGTGATGATTTTATGGGAAAGCGTAGCCGGCAGATAAATCGTCTCCCCGTCAAGCTTTGAATTCACCTGGGTGTCATCCAGTTTGGGATATTGGATATGAGCTGTCATGATCATGCCGATGCCATGATCGATCGCAGCCGCAAACGGTATCTTTTCACAAACCTCCCATTCTCCGCGCGTCTTTTCCACAATCGCAAGTCCCGTATGCGTATCGGTGGATGTATTTCCGTGTCCCGGAAAATGCTTGGCGCAGGCAATCACTCCCGCGCTCTTCAGCCCGTCACTCATACGGTTCACCATTGGCGCCACCTTCTTAGGATCATCGCTGAAGGATCGCAAATTGATAATTGGGTTATCTGGATTGTCATTGACATCCGCATCCGGTGCAAAATCACAATTGATACCGATCGCAGCCAGTTCGCTTCCGATGACGCTTCCGTTTTCATAGGCGTATTCCGGATTGCCTGTCGCACCAATTGCCATGTTTCCGGGCATACACGTGCCCTGTCCCAAACGCGTGATTGATCCGCCCTCCTGGTCCGCTCCAATCAGCAGCGGAAGATTTCCTGAAAGAATCGCCGCCTCCTGCATGGCAGAAACAAGCGCAGTCGCTTGTTGGGTATCCTTTAAATTCTCTCCAAACAGAATTATATTTCCAAGATGATAGTCACCGATTATCGAGGCAATCTCGTCATTCATTTCCTCTAAATCAGATGCCTCCGATGCGCCTGCCGTTTCCCATTTGCGAAAATCTATGAGCAGAAGCTGCCCGATCTTTTCTTCTAAAGACAGATCGGCGACCATCTGTTTGATATTCGCCGACATTTCTTCTTCTGTATTTTCCACTATATACTCGCCGGTCTTCTTTGGTGCAGGCGCGGCATTCTCAGCCTTCCTCGCACTCCCCGCATTCTCGCCATCTGCATCCGTTCTGGTTTCCTCCATATTCTCTCCTGTAACACCACCTGCCTGGATTCCATTTGCGTCCTCAGCAAAACCAGCACCCGCACATCCGTATAGTCCTCCAAAAAGCACGACTACCGCCACCATTATGCACATACTGCAATTTAATTTTATCAAATAAGAACCTGCTAAAGCTTTCGTATACAATAAAAATGGCTGCCGTCTCACCGCTATTTCCTCCTTTTACGAATACGATCTTCCTTCGCCGTTTCCTTAATAAATTTCCTGTTTGTCGACAAATATCGCTTCCAAAGCCGTTTGGGATCCTGGGTCAGCCGATACAACCATTCAAGGCTCAACCGCTGCATCCATTTCGGTGCCCGCCTCACCGTACCCGCATGGAAATCAAAACCCGCACCAACACCAAGCATAACTCCAAAAAACTGCCCTTCGTGTTCTGCCATCCATTTTTCCTGTTTGGGCGCACCAAGACCGATCCAAATCAAATCGGGCTTTGCATCATTCATTAGTGAAACAACCTGCTCATTTTCCTCTTTTGTCAATTCCCGAAATGGCGGCGCATACATGCCCGCAATCTGAAGCTCCGGATAGTGCGCCTTCAACCTTTCCTTAAGTTGCTGAAGCGTCACTTCTGTCGCTCCATAAAAAAAATGGCGCAGACCGTTTCCTGCCGCTCCCTTAGTAAACATCTGCTCCATCAAATCTGGTCCTGCGACTCGTTCGGCCTGCGGGAACCCCCTTTTTCTGCTCTCAACGGAAAGCGGCTTCCCATCAGGAAGTACAAATGCCGCCTTTCGCTGGATCCGCATATATTCCGCGTCCTCAAAAGCCATCACAGTCGTATGAACATTGCCGACGCAGATATATCGCCCGCGCAGCTCATCAATATAATTTTCCAGATAATCCGTCACTTGTTCCATCGTAGTGACGGAAACGGGAACGCCCAGCAACTCGCATACGAGAAACGGTCGTTCTTTCACCTTTTCATTGCCTTTCATCATTGCCCCTTCGTCCTATTTTGCTCCCTTGCCAAACAGCACAACGCCTATCGTCTGTAACAATATTTTAATGTCCAGACGCAAAGACCAATTCTCAATGTATTCTAAATCCAGTTTGACAACCTCATCAAAGTTATTGACCGCATTTCTACCGCTTACCTGCCACATGCCAGTCAGCCCCGGCGTAATGCTGAGCCTTCTGCGATAATGAATATTGTACTGCTCAAATTCATCCACTGTGGGCGGTCTCGTCCCGACAAGGCTCATATCGCCTTTTAAAATGTTGAAAAACTGCGGAAGCTCGTCAATGCTCGTCCTGCGAATAAATTTACCCACTTTCGTAATCCGCGGATCGTCCTCTATTTTAAACATCAAACCCTGCATTTCGTTTTTCTGTTCGAGTTCTTTTTTTCGATTCTCCGCATCAACGTACATGGAACGAAATTTCCATATTTTAAAGCGCCGCCCATTCTTGCCTATCCGAATTTGGGAAAAGAACACCGGACCCTTTGATTCGATTTTAATTGCAAACGCCACAAAAGGCATCAGCACCAATGTGATGCATAAACCGGCAACACTGCCGGCAATATCAACGCAGCGCTTTAACAGCATCCGCCGGTAGTCCAGATATTGCAGGGAAAATGTCATGACTGCGTAGCCGGCAAAATTGCCCGCCGTCTTTCCTTCCAGATTCAACTCCGGTATTTCTACATTATAATGGCAGGTTACTCCCATCGTCTCAAAGCCCTGAATAATCTCCTTTACCGTTTCAATCGGTACACCCGGAAGATAAAGAAACACTTCATCGAGTGTAAGCTGCCTTGCGACCTCAAATAAATTCTCCCCATCCGCAACGACGGGAA
>CAZBRY010000134.1:0-6837 GCA_964494285.1 uncultured Lachnospiraceae bacterium | reverse complement strand
TCCCGGATAAAGGAGCTGACCAATTTTCTTGTAGGCAAAGGTAACGGTCAGGTCAGCATTTACCGCCGCTCCCATGACTGCTCCGGTATCCGCCGCAATGCCGGAGGCAATATCGATCGAAACAAGAGCGGCACCCTGTTCCTTTAAGCGGTTCATTCCGGCAATGACTTCTTTATAGTGAGCAGACAGCTCGCGATTTAAGCCAATCCCAAATACAGCATCTATAACAGTAGTATATGCATTTTCTTCTATCGTGCGATTCATCACAACTCCATAACGGGAGGCAATTTCCCTTTGTCTCCGGCGTGCAGGACTCTTCTTTCCCTGCAAAAGTAACCTCAACAGGGATCTGCTTTTCCTTTAACAGTCTTGCGATTGCAAAGCCGTCCCCTCCGTTATTGCCGCTTCCGCAGACAACGAGTACCTTTGAGAGCGGCAGAACCTCTTCCCTAAGCACATCCAGCACGCTCAATGCTGCGCGCTCCATAAGAACAAACGGCGATATGCCAAAATATTCGCTTGTATTTTCATCACATCGTTTCATTTCCTTTGCAGATAAAATTGCTTCCATAGGAATCCTCCGTTTTCAGCCAAACCACAAGCCCCTTCATACCAACAAACGCACCACCAGAAACCGTATCTGTATGATGCGTTTATTCTTTCTTTATCTCATCCGCCACCTTTTCCTTTTTCTTTCTTTCAGAAGGAAGCGTAGGCTCGTATCTCATATCAAATAATTCAATCGCACTCTGACCAAATAGGTTGTGCATATAGCCGTAAAGATTCGAATTATGGATTTCCTTATCCTGCTTTTTGATAATGTTCGTTTTCAGCGCCATGCGCATTTCGCCGATCCATTTCGCAATCTCTTCAATTTCATTCGTGTTTTGAGTCAGCTTATCGTAGCATATCTCCATCGTTTTCAACATCAGCTCGCGATTGACCCGGTCGATTTCATGGGGAATCTCCAAAAGCTCATCCTCATGACTTTCCACCTTTTCATTGACCTCATTGACAAGGCGCTTATTATCATTCAACTTTTTATCGACCGATGCGTCGGTATCCTGCTCAATGCCATCCATATTACTCATAATATCTGTTAGCAGATTGTTTTTGACTCTTTTTAGATCCTTAATTTCATTCGTCAGCTTTCCTTGGCGCTTCAGCAGACCATTCAGCTCCTTTTCAAGCTTTTCTATCTCCTTCGTCGCATTCGCTCTGCCAAATAACTTATGCCATTTACTATCTAACGTCAAAACCGGCACCTGTTTCCCCTTAAGTGCCTCTTTAAACTTCTCTTCCAAGCCTGCCATTAGAATCACCCCGAATATCCTTCTGTTCCTGTTCAGAACGATTTAAATTATAGGAGAGGTGCATCAAATTTTCCGATAAATGTACGTTTTCAACGACAACTCCCTTTGGCACATTCAAATCAACATGTGCAAAATTTAAAATCGCTTTAATCCCATAGTTAACAAGCAATTCAGCCATTTTGACCGCTCCCTCTTTCGGAATTGTCAAAACAGCAATATCTACGTCATTTTCCCGCATAAACGCTTCCATTTCCTCCATCGGCGCTATCGCGATATCCCGGATAAGCTTCCCATGAATTTCTGGGTTCCTATCAAAGATTCCTTGGATAATAAATCCACGCTTTTCAAAATTCACATAATTCGCAAGTGCCTGTCCTAAATTACCGGCACCTACCAGAATCAGATTGTGTTTTTGATCAAGCCCTAAAATCTTTCCAATTTCTTCGTATAAATATTTCACATTATATCCATAGCCCTGTTGGCCGAACCCACCAAAATTATTTAGATCCTGACGGATTTGCGAAGCTGTCACTTTCATTTGTTCACTGAGTTCCCGTGAAGAAATACGCTCCACACCATGATCCTTCAACTCGCCAAGATATCTGAAATACCGTGGAAGCCTGCTAATTACAGCCCGTGAAATTTCTTTTCCCTCCAAAACAGCTACCTCCCATTTATAAATGGTTTTCCAACGTCCTTCTAATCTCACAGATAAAATCACGACTATTTAATGCCACCGTTTTCTCTAAGCTTGTAATCATCGAAAGATCCTTTGTCATTTTTCCTGACTCGATCGTCTCGATCGTCGCCTGCTCCAGCTTGTTTGCAAAATTCACCAATCCGGGGATATCATCCAGCTCGCCGCGCTTCCTCAGCGCACCCGTCCATGCAAAAATCGTCGCAACGGAGTTCGTAGAGGTTTCCTCACCCTTTAAATGCTTATAATAATGGCGCTGCACCGTTCCGTGCGCAGCCTCATACTCAAATACGCCGGAAGGCGAAACAAGCACAGATGTCATCATGGCAAGAGAACCAAAAGCCGAAGAAATCATATCGCTCATAACGTCCCCATCATAATTTTTACATGCCCAAATCATACCGCCTTCAGATTTCATGACTCTTGCGACAATATCATCAATCAGCGTATAAAAATATTCAATTCCGGCAGCCGTAAACCTTTCTTTATATTCGGCTTCATAAATATCCTGAAAAATATCCTTAAAATGATGGTCATATTGCTTGGATATCGTATCCTTTGTGCCGAACCAAAGATCCTGCCTGGTATCAAGTGCGTAGTTAAAGCAGCTTCTTGCAAACGCTTCGATCGAATCCGTGCGGTTATGCATACCAAGCACAACGCCTCCTGAAGTAGGAAAGTCATGAATCAACTCCCGCCTTTGTGTTCCTTCCGCAGTCGTAAACAGCAGCTCCGCCTTACCCGCCTGCTCAATCAGATATTCTGTATTAATATAAATATCACCATAGGCATGCCTTGCGATTGTGATTGGTCTTTTCCAGTTCTTCACACATGGTTCAATGCCCTTCACAATAATTGGTGTACGAAATACCGTTCCGTTCAAAATCGCACGAATCGTCCCATTTGGACTTTTCCACATTTTCTTGAGATCATATTCCTTCATCCGATCCGCATTTGGCGTAATTGTCGCGCATTTTACTGCAACGCCATATTTTTCGGCAGCTTTCGCGGAATCGACCGTCACCTGATCCTCCGTTTCATTTCGGTATTCCAGCCCAAGATCATAATATTCTGTTTTTAAATCAATAAATGGATATAAAAGCTCCTCCTTTATCATCTGCCACAAAATTCTTGTCATTTCATCTCCATCCATTTCCACAAGAGGAGTCTTCATTTTAATCTGATCCATTTACCTATTCCTTTCCGTTGTAATTCTTTCATTCAATTCTTTAATTCGATTTTTAAATCCAGACATGCCTGTGTAATCATGCTAACAAGCTCCTGATTCGTCATAACAGTTACCCTGCCGCTTTCATACTCTGCATCAACCTCATCCTTAATACGGACGACAAGGGCGTTGTTCTTGTCGACATGACGCTCCTTCGGAAGTTTATAGTATGTATTGATCCAATGGGCAATGCCTGCAAGTCCCGAGGTGTTAGAAACCGAACAAAGCACAGGTCTGTTTAAGAACTTATCCGTATCAAAAATATTATAGATTTCTTCATTTTTTAAAAGTCCATCTGCATGAATTCCCGCTCTCGTCACATTGAAATTTTCCCCGACAAACGGTGTTCGGGACGGAACCTTATAACCGATTTCCTTTTCATAATATTCTGCAAGCTCTGTGATCACGGTCGTATCCATGCCATTCAAATCGCCCTTAAGCTGTGCATATTCAAATACCATTGCCTCAAGCGGTGTATTTCCTGTCCGCTCCCCAATACCGAACAACGAAGTATTGATACCTGCACATCCATACAGCCAGGCCGTTGTGGAATTAGAGACTGCTTTATAAAAATCGTTGTGCCCGTGCCATTCAAGCAGATGTGGGCTGACGCCGGCATGCTTGTTTAAACCATAAATGATTCCCTGCACGGAACGGGGAATCACGGCACCGGGATAATTGACACCATAGCCCATCGTATCACAGGCTCTGACCTTAATCGGAATGTTGTATTCCTCCATCAGGCGCATCAGTTCCAAACAAAAGGGGATCACATAGCCATAAATATCGGCGCGCGTAATATCTTCCAAATGGCAGCGCGGACTCACGCCCGTCTCAAGACATTCCCGAATAACATTTAAATAATGCTCCATTGCCTGCCTGCGGTTCATTTTCAACTTATAGAAAATATGATAGTCTGAGCAGCTTACTAAAATGCCCGTTTCCTTCATGCCAAGATCCTTGACAAGTTGGAAATCTTCCTTGCTCGCACGGATCCAGCTCGTAATTTCTGGAAATTGGTAGCCTCTTTCCATGCATTTATATACGGCGTCCCGATCCTTTTTGCTGTACAAAAAGAATTCACTGGCACGTATCATGCCATTCGAGCCGCCGAGCTTGTGCAGATAATCATAAATCGTCACAATCTGTTCCGTTGTATAGGGCGCTCTTGACTGCTGTCCATC
Source organism: uncultured Lachnospiraceae bacterium (assembly GCA_964494285.1). GTDB lineage: Bacteria > Bacillota > Clostridia > Lachnospirales > Lachnospiraceae > JAEYFP01. Next base: position 2,415 of record CAZBRY010000134.1, on the reverse strand, counting down.
ACGAAACGTTGTGTCGGTAATCCAAATCTCCTTTGGCATATTGTGCGGAACGATCCTGTCATTAAATGCAATCTTCGGCACTTCCTCATAGGGAAATAAATTTCTGAATACATTAGGGGTTTCCACATCCGCCAATATATACATATGCTCTTCTAATTCCAATAAATTATTGCTGCTGTTCATCTTCACAGCACGGTTTTCTGTCTTCATCCTATGCCTCCTCTGATTAACCTGTATAATCCTTTTTATTATACTAGGGTCAGAGAAAAAAGCAACTATCGATTATTTCATTTTAAAAGTTTTCGATTCCGCTTATCCTTCCACAAAAGCAGGATCGCCGCAAAAGAAAGCAAAATAACGATGACAAACCATTTGGCTTCTATCGTCCCGACTCTTCTGTTTAAAGTCTGTACAACGCCTGCAATTTGATTTCCATCAAACACTTCCGTATTTTCCATCACAACAGTACCCGCCTGTTGCGATGTGTTTCGGTAAATGACATAGGGAGATAAATGACTTGCGACAAAGCGCAGACAATCCGTTCCTTCCACCGTAATGCGTTCTGTGGAAAGTTCCTCGAAAGCGCCGTTGTCATCGACCGCACCGACCTTCAAATTTTCCAACCCGATAAAACGTGCCGGAATCGGAAGCGTAATTTCCAGTTTCCCAGTCGCCAGCTTTTCAATCGGAAGTGTACCTGTTTGATCCGTCATTTTCATGTTCAGCGGCATCATCGTAATATCTGAAACTTGACCATAGTAATTATAAAAAGCAAGATTCAATTTTGCACGCAGGGATTCATCCTCATCGATTTGCAGCCTATAACGCTTCCTATTATCCGGAATGCGTGCCGATGCCTTAGAGATATCCGATGCCAGAAATCCTGAAGAATTCAGCTGTACGATAATTGCATTATCCTCCGTCAGCCCGGAAAGCTCCTCAGAAAGCCCAGGAGAACCAGAAAAGGAAACTCCGGAAAGCAGCGCATGTAAGCTCTCTGATGCATTCCCGTCAATTAGAATCTTTGTCAGACGTTTTCCGCTCCACGCTTCGCAATTCTCATAGGCATGAAAAGCACTTTCCTTCACGCCTGTCATAATATATTCGCCGCCATCAACCGTCACATGCGGATCAATCGAAACGGTACCGGTTTCTTCATCCGGCTCTTTGGTCGCCCTTTTCAATTCCAGCGTTCCCTGCCCATCCGCTGCGGCAGCCGTCACACAGTAAATTTGTCCCCGGAAGCCGTAGCTGCCCGTGTTAAAAATTGTACCGGAGTCCAAATTGCAATCAGAATTTACAATCGCATTCTCTACACCCTCAAAAGCAAGTGTCCTTAAATCCTGTGCGGAAAGCCGGGATGCCGTCTGTTGATAAGTCACATTTGGCAGACTGTTTCCCGAAAAAATAACCGTTTCAAGCATCGTTTGGCTGTCTGTGCAGTCAAACGCACCAAGTCCGATTCCGGTTACGGTGCTGGGAATCCGCACGCAGCTTAAACCGGTGTTTTTAAACGCACGGTCTTCAATTTGAACAAGTCCTTCCGGAAGCTCTGCGGCAGTAAGTGCACTACAGCCGTTAAAGGCATCTTCTCCAATTGTCGTTACAGAGGATGGAATCGAAACCCCTGTAATTGACTGGTTTCCAGAAAAACACCCTGCTCCGATCGTTCTGATGCCGTCCGGAATCGAAATATTGCCCCCCTCCCCCTTATAAGCAAGAAGAATTCCATTTCCCACCGTGAGGAAATTGTTTCCGTCATCCGTCAAAAGCCAGTTATGCAACCACGCAGAGCCTTCAAAAGCACCAAGTTCGATCGTCTGTACGCTATTTGGAATCGTTACATGATCAAGTGATTCGCAATAATAAAATGCCGCGTAGCCAATCTGCTCGACTCCGTTCGGAATTTGAATTTGCTGTAACCCCGAACGGGAAAAAGCAAAATCTCCGATCTTTGTCAATCCGTCCGGCAGTTCGACACCCGCAACTATTTCGTTCTTATAAAATAAACGGTTTCCGATTGCATTCACCGATGAGGGGATTTTCACCAAGCTGTCGTTCCCGCTGTAATGTGCCAAAACACCCGAAATCATATCAAAGGTATTTGAAGAAAACGTCGTATTTCCGCCACTTGAGGCAACACCGTCCTCGATTTCTGCATCGTCAAGTGCAAAACCTCTCACGGGCATATCCGACGACATGAGCATAACAACACTGCCGCCTACAATCTTACCCGATCCAAGCTCGCCCGGCAGGACATTATCTGAAAAATCAATACTGGAATATCCCTGTGAAGTAATATTGGAGGCGGCGTTGCCAGAAGTCGTGCCTGTTTTATTTTCGGAAAGAGAGACATCCGTACCCGTTCCTTGCGTTGGCGTGGATATCGCGTTGGACAGCCGGATTTCGACATTG
>CAZBRY010000133.1:0-6886 GCA_964494285.1 uncultured Lachnospiraceae bacterium | reverse complement strand
CATTTCTTATCCTTGCCGGCATGCAGAAGATTTTTTTCCATAATTTTTCCGTCGACGATGAGGTTCGCCGTCAGCGATTCGGTCGGCAGCTTTAAATTCAGATCTGACGGTACGAGCGGTCGCTCCCCGGGCTTTGGTAAAAAGCTGATTTTGCCGTTGTTTTCAAGAATTGCGTTCTGCAGCTTGGATAAGTCAAAATATCCGTTTGTCCGGCACTGCATAAGAAATTCGTTTACGTCTATTTTACATTTCTTTAAATTTTCCTCATAGAGCTTTCCATTGTCATAAAGAATGAGCGGTTTTCCGACAATAAAACGTCGTGCTGTAATGGATTTGGTGCATAAAAATGAGAGCAGCAATGAAGCGGTCGCATAGACAATCATGGCGGTGAGCGGCCTTGTAAAGTCGTCTTCGAGGGCTGTGGACATTTCGGCGGCAATCGAGCCGATTGTGATTCCTGTAATATAATCAAACATACTTAGTTCAGAGAGCTGCTTGTAGCCCATCAGTTTCGTTAAAATGAACAGGACAAGCACAGAGCCTAAGGAAAGCGCAATAATATATAAAACATCCTGTAGCATAGGAAAGCTCCTCCTTTCAAAAGAATGTTTTATAAAACATTCTATTTGCAAATACTATTTACAAATGCATGGGAAAATATACATGTCCGCGGTTGCGAAAACAGTGTGGACTGTTTATAATGGACACGACGGAAAGAGGAGCCAGAAAATGAAAAAACTGCTGATTTATTTAAAAAACTATAAAAAAGAATGTGTGCTCGCACCGCTTTTTAAAATGCTAGAGGCGTCATTTGAGCTGCTTGTGCCGCTTGTGATCGCTGCGATGATTGATCAGGGAATCGGACAGAATGACCGTAATTACATTTATCAAAGTTGCGGCTTAATGATTGTACTTGGTATCATCGGACTGATCTGTTCGGTTACAGCACAGTATTTTGCGGCGAAGGCGGCTGTGGAATTTAGCACCGGGCTGCGCCATGATTTATTTAGCCATCTGCTCGGACTTTCTTACTCGGAAATTGATACGCTGGGTACCTCCACGATGATCACGCGGATGACGAGCGATGTCAATCAGGCGCAGACCGGAGTTAATATGTTTCTGCGTTTGTTTTTACGCTCTCCGTTTGTTGTGTTTGGCGCAATGATTATGGCATTTACAATTGATGTCAGATCAGCGCTGATATTTGTAGGTGCTATCTTTGTTTTATCACTTGTCGTCGGTTTCATCATGAAATTTAATATTCCGATGCTTCAGAGAATGCAGAAAAGGCTGGATACGGTACTCGGACTGACGAGGGAAAACCTTGCGGGTGCGCGCGTGATCCGGGCATTTTGCAAGGAAGAAGATGAAATCATACGGTTTACAAAACAAAACGAAACGCTTGCGAGGGAACAGCATCGGGCCGGATGGCTCTCTGGCGCGCTGAATCCTTTGACCTATGTCATCATTAATATCGCGATTGTGCGTTTGATCTGGGTTGGAGCCATTCAGGTGAATGCGGGGATTTTGACGCAGGGCCAGGTGATTGCGCTGTATAATTATATGTCGCAGATTCTTGTGGAGTTGATTAAACTGGCAAATCTAATTATTACGATTAATAAAGCGATCGCATGCGGAAACCGGATCGCGGATGTGTTCTCGATCCAGAGCAGTATGGAGGAGCCCACATTTGTAAGCGATACTGCATTTCAGGCTAAATCCGCGGCGGACGATGTTGCTGTTTCGTTCCGCGCGGTTTCTCTGCGTTATCATAATTCAGGCGACGAGGCACTGACGGATATTGACTTTGTTGCAAAAAGGGGAGAGACGATTGGCATTATTGGTGGAACCGGCTCCGGAAAAACATCGGTCGTGAACCTGATTCCGCGCTTTTATGAAGCGTCAGCCGGAGAGGTGCTTGTGAACGGCATGAATGTGAAAGACTACCCTCTTGATTTGCTTCGCAGGAAAGTTGGGTTTGTCATGCAGAAGGCAGTTTTGTTTAAAGGAACAATAGAAGATAATCTTCGTTGGGGAAATGAAAGTGCATCGGAGAAGGAGCTTTGGGAAGCAATCCGCGCGGCTGCGGCAGAAGATGTCGTGGAGGCAAAGGGAGGGCTTTCCTCACAAGTCGCGCAAGACGGTCGAAATTTATCGGGAGGACAGCGGCAGAGACTTACGATTGCGCGTGCGCTTGTACGCAAGCCGGAGATTCTCATTTTAGATGACAGTGCTTCCGCACTTGATTTTGCTACTGATGCGAAGCTGCGTGGGGCAATCAGGAAACTTCCCTATCATCCGACTGTCTTTATCGTATCGCAGCGTACCTCATCGATTCAGCATGCGGATCGGATTATCGTGTTGGAGGATGGAGAAATGGTTGGAAACGGAACGCATAAACTACTTTTAAAAAGCTGTGGAGTCTATCGGGAAATATATGCTTCACAATTTAAGAAGGAGGCATAGCGTGGGGAAGTCAATTGGTCAAAAGGAAACGGTACAAAAAATATTATACCACTTAAAAGGATATAGGTTTCTTCTTGGAATGTCACTCCTGCTCGCAGTTCTTTCAGTTGCGCTTACGCTTTATGTTCCAATTTTGATCGGATACGCGATTGATGTGATTGTGTACGGCAAAGTAGAGTTCATAAAAATAGCTAAAATTATCGGGATGATTCTGGGGGTCTCTGCTGTTACGGCGGTTTCACAGTGGATGATGAATATCATGAATAACCGCATGGCGTATTCTATCGTGCGCGATATCCGAAATGAAGCATTTCAAAAAATTGAGGTTCTACCATTAAAATACTTGGACGCACATTCGCAGGGAGATATTTTAAGCCGCGTAATTTCGGATGTGGATCAGTTTGCGGATGGCTTGCTCATGGGCCTTACGCAATTGTTTACCGGTGTCGTGACAATTATTGGAACACTCGGCTTTATGCTGTTTATGAATGCTAAAATCACGCTCGTTGTCGTGTTTGTAACTCCGCTGTCATTATTTGTCGCACGTTTTATTGCGCGCAAAACATTTTTACTATTTAAAGAACAATCAGAGGCGAGGGGAGAACAGACTGCGTTTATAGATGAAATGATTGGCAACGAAAAGGTTGTAAAGGCATTTTCGAGAGAACAAAAAGTGCTTGTGCAGTTTGACGGAATGAATGAACGTCTGAAGAAGGCATCTCTATATGCGCTTTTCTTTTCTTCACTGACAAATCCGTCCGCACGATTTATCAACGGCGTAGCCTATGCGGGCGTCGGTCTGACAGGTGCAATCGCGGTGTTAAATGGCAGTATGACCGTCGGGGCATTATCTTGTTTCTTAAGCTACGCCAACCAGTATACAAAGCCGTTTAATGAAATATCGGGTGTTGTGACTGAGTTGCAGAACGCGATTGCTTGTGCATCTAGAATTTTTGAGTTGATTGAAGAAGAAGCGCAGGAACCAGATAAGCCGGAGGCGGAGGAGTTGACAGATGCGCAGGGCATTGTAGCATGCAGGAAGGTAAAATTTTCCTATGCACCTCATAAGCCTCTGATTGAAAATCTAAATGTGCGCGTAAAATCGGGGGACAAGGTGGCGATTGTCGGCCCGACGGGCTGCGGTAAGACGACGATCGTTAATCTGCTTATGCGTTTTTATGATGTGAACAGCGGAGGGATCAGCGTGGATGGAACCGATATCAGGGATCTTACGCGCAAAAGCCTTCGTACCTCTTTTGGAATGGTATTACAGGAAACATGGCTACGAAACGGGACGATTCGCGATAACATTATCTTGGGAAAGCCGGGGGCGACTGAGGAAGAAATCATTGCGGCGGCTAAAGAAGCGCATGCACATTCGTTTATACGAAGGTTGCCGCAAGGCTATGATACTGTAATCGGAGAAGATGGCGGCATGCTTTCGCAGGGACAAAAGCAGCTTTTATGTATTACGCGGGTAATGCTCTGCCTTCCGCCGATGCTGATTTTGGATGAAGCGACCTCCTCCATTGATACAAGAACCGAAATGAAAATTCAAAATGCGTTTCAAAAGCTGATGGAGGGTAAAACAAGCTTTATCGTGGCACATAGGCTATCCACGGTTCAAAATGCCGATGTCATTCTCGTTATGCGTGAAGGAAAGATTATTGAGCAGGGCAATCATGATCATCTTTTGCAAAAGAACGGTTTTTATGCAAGCCTTTACAATAGTCAGTTTATGTAAAAGGACTTCCTGAAAAAATAGATTTATACTATTTTTAAAGAATAGTATTATAGCAGCCCAGGTTTCATGATGCTATAGTGCAAATGAAGTGAAATATTAAAAATGGGGTGCTTAAGATGGCTGGAAGCTATGTTCAGGATATGACAGAAGGGAATGAACTTTCTTTGTTGGTGCGTTTTTCGATGCCAATGTTAATCGGTAATATTTTTCAACAATTTTATAATATGGTGGATTCGATTATTGTCGGTAATTATGAGGGTGCCAACGCGCTTGCGGCGGTAGGAGTGACAGGTTCCTTGAATTTTCTGTTCTTTTCGTTGTGCAACGGTATGTCAATCGGAATCGGAATTATGATTTCGCAGTATTTTGGAGCAAAGGATGAGGTTCACCTTAGGAAGGTAATTGGCAATACGATATATATCATTGCGGTGACGGGAATTTTAATGAGCGCGTTAGGCATTCTTCTCGCAAAACCGATTCTTCAATTTTTAAATACGCCGGATATTATTCTCGCAGATGCGGTGCTTTATATGCAGATTGTCTGCGGAGGTATTATAGCAGTGGCTGTCTATAATGCGGTTTCCGCGATTCTGCGTGCGCTTGGGGATGCTAGATCGCCGCTTATTTTTTTGATCATAGCAAGCCTTATTAATGTTGTACTCGATCTTCTATTTGTCATAAATTTTGGAATGGGTGTCATGGGGGTTGGCATTGCAACGGTGATTTCCCAGGCGGTTGCAGCCGTTGGCAGCCTGTTGTATGCGGTTGCAAAAAATCCTTACTTTATAATCAGTGGAGAAGAGCTAAAATACGACAGAAATATCATTGAGAAGTGCATCCGGCTAGGTATTCCGGTAGCGGCACAGTCTTCATTGATTGCAATTTCCTGTGTCGCTCTGCAAAGTGTTGTAAACAGCTTTGGAGCAAATATTGTCGCTGCATTTACGGCAACTTCCAGGGTGGAGCAGCTTGTGCAGCAGCCATTTAATTCACTTGGTGCCGCAGTCTCCACCTTTGCAGGGCAGAATATTGGTGCGAGGAAGCTGGAGCGAGTGAAAAGAGGCTATTACAAGAGCGTTGTACTCGTCGCGTCGTTCAGCGTATTGATGCTAGTTGCGGCACACCTATTTGGAAATGCGATCATGCGCCTGTTTGTTAATGACGAGGCGGTGATTCGTATTGGCGCAACAGCGCTTAAGATCACGAGTCTGATGTATTTTCCACTCGGGATGATTTATGTGACGAGAGGACTTTTGAACGGAGCAGGCGATGCCTTTTATGCAATGGCAAACGGAATAGTTGAAGTGATCGGCAGGATCGGCTTTGCCAATTTGCTCGTATTGATTCCGATGATTGAAGTATGGGGCGTTTGGTGGGCGACTGGCTTGACGTGGATGATTACCGGTCTTACGAGCGTCCTGCGTTACCGACAGGGCAAATGGAAGCAAATATCTATATTAGATACGCATGGAGAACCGTCCTCTGAAACAAGAGTTGCTTAAAAATAGATGATGACAAGTTATGGCCGCGACACGCTTTTTATGTCGCGGTCGTTGCGTCTGAGGAAAAAATGTGATAGCATAGGACAAAGGATAAAATGGAGAGAAAAGGTACTAATTATGAAGGAATATAAGCTTTATCTATTTGATTTTGATTATACGCTTGCAAATTCAGAGGCCGGAATTATCGGTTGCTTTGCGCATGTACTTGAAAAAAATGGCCATACGGGAATTGATCCGGAAGCGATCAAACGGACAATCGGTCTGCCTCTTATGGAGGAATTTCGCTTATTGACAGGGATTAGAGATGAAGAGACGCTTGAACGGTATCGGAGCGAGTTTACTTTGAAGGCGAATGAAATTATGACGGCGCGCACCGAATTATTTCCGCAGACGTTTCCAATGTTGACACGCCTGAAGGAAAAGGGCGCAAAGACCGGTATCGTTTCGACAAAGCAGCGTTTCCGCATTCAGGAGACAATCGAGAAATATGCGTTGCAGGAGTTGGTCGATTTTGTTGTCGGTGTTTCGGATGTAGATGAGCCCAAGCCCAGTCCGCAGGGGATTTTTCTGGCGCTTTCTTATTTTTCAGTGGATAAAAGTGAGGCGCTTTATATTGGGGACAGTATCATTGATGCAAAGGCGGGACAAAATGCCGGTGTGGATTTTGCAGCGGTATTGACCGGCGTGACGAGACGGGAAGAATTTGAAGAATTTCCCTGTGTGAAAACCATGGAGACGTTTGATGAACTACTATAAAAAGAGTGACTCAAAATTAGGCAGGAGGAATGGTCATGAGCGAGGATGTTAATTGTGAATCGTGCGCTAACTTTGTGTACGATGAGGAGTTTGAAGAATATTACTGCCAAATGAATTTGGATGAAGACGAGTATGGAAGACTGCGTGGCAATTCTAAATACCGCTGTCCGTATTTTCGGTTTCAAGATGAATATATGGTTGTGCGTAAGCAGATGTAGGAGAAGATAAGATGGCGCTGAAGCAGGAAGTGCTGCGGATATTAGAGGAGAATATTGGGAAGAGCGTTTCGGGCGAGGAAATGGCGGCAGGATTATCCGTCAGCAGAAATGCGGTTTGGAAGGCGATTCGGACACTAAAGGCCGAGGGTGTGGAAATACTGGCAGGGACGAATCGGGGTTATTGCCTTTCGGAAAAAAAT
>CAZBRY010000132.1:0-6912 GCA_964494285.1 uncultured Lachnospiraceae bacterium | reverse complement strand
CGGCACGCTTGCCAAAGCGCGTTTTTCTTTGGATGAGCATGCCCCCGACCTGATCCTTTTAGATGTAATGATGCCGGACGGCTCCGGCTTTGATTTCTGCACAGAGCTGAGACAGAAAACAAACGCTCCCATTATTTTTCTGACATGCAGAAACGAAAATGAGAACGTAGTAAAAGGACTGCTGAAGGGTGGGGATGATTACGTCACCAAGCCTTATGATTTGAATGTTTTGAATGCCCATGTCGCGGCACAACTTCGCCGCAATGGTTTTATGTCTGCCGGAATCATTGAGCTTCCGCCCTTAACCGTTGATTTTCTGGCAGGTGAAGCGATACTGGATGGCGAGCGCATAGCACTGACACTGAAGGAGTTACAGCTTTTAGGCTGTTTCGCCCTCTTTGCCGGGCAACGCCTGAGCCTTACAGATATCTATCACAGGGCATGGGGAGCACTGTCTCCCGGCGCGGCCGGAACCGTCAAAACCCATGTGGCCAACCTGCGCAAAAAGCTTCGGCTAGATGAAAGCGGATGGTTTGAGCTGACAAGCGCCGGAAAAAGCGAATACATATTTAGCAAGGTGCGTTATTAACGCCCGCAGGAGGCAGAGTGAAGAATACGGCGGTTCCTTTACTTCCCTCGCTCTTAAGCCAAATCGCTCCCCCGTGCTGCTCAATAATATACCTACAGATGTACAGACCCAATCCGGTACCGGTATCCTGACCGCCCCCGGGGGGTTGTTTTTTGCCATAACGCTCAAACAGATAGGGAATCCGCTCCGGTTCAATACCTGCACCGGTATCTGAAACACAGACAAGCAGCCGATTTTCTTGCTGTTCGGCTGAGATTGTAATTTCTCCCTCAAAGGTAAAGCGCACCGCATTGGAAATCAGGTTCACAATCACCTGCGAAATCCGGGCGGGGTCCGCCAGGAGATCGGGAAGCCCCCGTTCTATTTGAATCTTTAGACGGTTTTGATTCTTGTTCAGCATGGGATAATGAGTTCTCACAGCAGTGTGAATAATTTCATCCAAATGGCAACGCACCGGTTCCATCACCATGTGCCCCTCCTCCATGCAGGTCACATCCAAAATCTGTCCCACCATCAGTGACAACCGCTCTGCTTCAGAGGATACTAGGGTCATACGTCGGGAAATCTCGCCGCTTTCTGGATGCCCCATTTTTTCAGCAAGTTGCCCGGCAGTCTGGGCATAGCCGGATATGACGGTCAGAGGCGTTTTTAACTCGTGTGAAACATTACCCAGGAACTCTGTTTTCATCTTATCAAGGCTTTCCAGCGCCATCTTTTCCGAAGCCAGCTTTCGCTCCGCTTCTTTCGATTCCTCCAGCACTCGGTTATTCATCAGGTATAAGGAGAACACCTGTGCCAGTGCAAAGATCAGCATGGTTGCTTCGCTAACCGGCAGATTTGTTTTTGCGTCTCCAAACACATCAAGATACATCAAAATGTCTGCCACGGCGGAAAGGAAAAAAACGGCGATGCCATACAATGCGGTTATTTGCTCTCTGATGGGACGGCGAAGATTCCAGAATACACCGGCAAGCCCCGGAACAATACACAAAATCAACAGGAGTTGATAATAGGTCAGTATAGATGTATAAAAATAAGAATCTCCAAACAAGACACAAAGACCATAGAGCCCTGCACCGATCAAGGCTGCTGCCTGAATCCCTTTTAAATGTTTCCCCAACGCATATTGTCCCAAATACAGGGAAAGAAATATCGTCAGCAGCGCCACACTTAAATACTCCAGCATAAAAGAAAGATTTCCTGATATTGGGAAATAGGTCCACGCCTGACTTTGAACGCACTCCCGCAGCGCCATGGCAACGCAGGCTAGCGCAAAATATAGGGTTGCCTTGGTACGCGCCAGCAAAAAATAAATACCAGCGAGAGAAAAAGCTGCACTCAACAACGCACCCATAACCAACAGCCCCTTGATACGATCCGCAGCAGGTGAACCGTCTTCCGCATTCTGTCTGCTCAGACTGATTTCCGCAAGCGACGCGCCTCTCTTTGCGTGATAAAACTGGGCGCTGTTCAGAATAATGTCCATTTTCCCATTCACGGCCGAAGCATGAACCGTGATGTTGTTCTCCCACACCTCTGTATCCTGCTTCGTTATTCCGAGCTTCCCAGTCTGACCGGCCAACCTGCCGTTGACATACACCCGCATGGCATGGCGGCCGGCAACTCTGAACGTGAGTGTATAAATATCACTGTTATCCGGCAGCCGTAAAACAAAGTGCTGTGAAAGGTAATCTGCCCGGATTTCGTCATAACGGCAAACACTCTTAAATGCAGCAATACTGACTGTTTCCGGAGTTAGGTAGGTACTTGGATAATAGATTCCCGACGGAGCAAGACGGAACTGTGTCCGATCCATATCTGTAATGCCGGACAGGTCATAGATACCGCCCTGCTCCATAATCATGACGTTTTCAGACGGAGCCGACAGGCGAACCAACAACATCATCAAGCTAACGGTGAGAAGTGCCGCCGAGAGGATAAACAGCAGCTTATGCCGATGCAGTATCCCTGTAAAACGCCGGCACATTTTTAATCGATCCTGCATCACGGCGGTCTCCTTTCGCAGAATTTACGATTTCAGGCGGACACACCGCGTTACAGTTTCGTATCAACTCCTATTCCCTTTAAGTCCTCCTGGGTCACCTGCAGCTCGTCCATAATTTTTTCGAGCTCCTTCTGAATTTCTTCCTGCATACTTGTAAGGGAAAGCATCTGCTCTGTTTGTTTATCTCCCGAATGGCTGCTGCGGTCTGCTCCATGACTTTGCAAAGACCCTGCTTCGTTTTCCTTACTCTCCTCCGGCTTCAGCTGCTCATTCTTCTTCCGTATGTTCTCCAGGCGTTCTTCAAACGCTTCCTTCTTCTCCTGGCGTTCCTTGACGATTTCCTCTTCTTCCTGACGCTCTTCGTCCGAAAGCTCCTTTGCTTCTTCCAGCAGCATGCCAACGGCTTCTCTGGATGCAGTTTTCAAAATATCCTCCGCCGCTTTTGCGGCGTCAAGGATCGCTGTGCTTTTAAGCCGTTCATTTCTGATGGAGTTGATTGCGGCACTTTCCTCCATGATGACAGCCTTTGCTTTCTCGATGGCCTCTCTGTACGGCTCCTTCAACTTATCATATTCCAGTGAGCGCTCCTGATACTCCGTCATTCCCTGCTGATCAATCTCCGCAAGACGTTTCCATTCATCCTCCGTAATTGTAACATTGTTTCCCGGCTCCTTAAAATCCCGCCTCTTTTCAAGTAACTCCAGATCCTTCTGCTCCTGACTATCAGCAGTAATTCCATAAGAGGTTTTCAATTCTTCCTTCCAGCTCTCGATCTCCTGAATCCCCTTTTGCGCGGACTGCATGTCCCCCTTGCTATCCTCGATTTTCCGGTAGCGCTTTGCAATATTCTCATCAATCTTCCGCTCTCGGGAAAATGCATCGGAAACGACCTTTGCCGCCTGTTCTCTTGCCTCTCGCTTTTTCTTTGCGATACTGTCCTCGGGCAGATTCAGATCGCCGGCAAACAAACTTCCGTCTTTTATTTTACCCGTTTCTTCCTGCACCTTTCCACTGCGGTCAACTTGCTCCGCATTCCCCCCAAAAAAACTATAACCTTTTTCATCAACCTTCATGCCATCAGCCTCCATCTGTACTTATTTCAACATCCCTGTTCTTGGGAGCCTTTTCCTGTATCTCCCGATATGATAGATATCGGATGAAGTACACCGTTTCATAAGGTTTAAATCCGAATTACCGTGCGTTACCATCAGATTCCGTAAGTCTTCGTTTGTCATCACCTGTTGCTCTTACGTAGTCCCTTACTCTGCCCGATCAAACACATCATTCTCTATTCGTTTTCTAATTTCTAGAAACTGCTCCTGTGTTGTTTTATTTTCAGATTGAAAATCTATCATTTTCTTTAGATCCCCCTGCTCCATGACGATTTTAAGGCTGATCGGATAGACTAACTCATATACAAGGGAAATATGACCCACCAAATTGTCAACTGCGGTTCTCTTTAGGCTGCGCAGGATCGCCTGCTGCTTATAAAAACTCTGCATCACGCTTTCTGACACCTCCGCATTAACGAGCTCCTTCGTCGTCACATTATAAATTTCCTCTATCGGAACCTCCACATTGACCTTGATGATGTCAATTTTATCCGCGTCTCTGAGTATCTCTGCAAACATACGCTCCCGCCGTGTCAGCGTTTCAGGCAGTCGATAAATGCTGTGCACCCGGATAACTTGCTCGAGCAACCCATCTTGGGACGAGTCAGAAATATAGTCCCTGATTTTCCCTTCACGAAACAAAATATCCGCTCCCAAGCCTGCATGGTCCACAGAATCGGCATCATTAAACGTATTATATTTTCTGAGCTGCTCAAATCTGCCAATGTCATGTAGCATCCCCATAAGCCAGGACAACTCCGCATCCTGCGACAAAAGTCCTTGTGACTGCGCAATCTTCTGGCACAGCTCACTGACCCGGTAGGTATGATCAATTTTTAACTTGATTTTTTCGTCGCTGTCATCATAATTTTCTACATAAGTGGCAAATGTTGCACACACGTGTTTTTTATTAATCCTCATCGTTATCTCCGTTTTCCAAGATGTATAATTTTTTTTATTTTCCAAATACTAATCCCATGAAAAAATTATTAAAATGCACACTGCTGTGCGGGGTATTGGGCTGGTGCCTCGAAATCATATTTACAGCCTTTGATTCCTTTCGGAGGCGCGAGTGGAAACTGCGCGGAATGACCTCAATCTGGATGTTTCCTATTTATGGCCTCGGCATTTTGATACTGCCCCTATCCCGATTTTTAAAAAATAAAACCGTATGGATGCGCGGGGTGGTTTATATGACGGCAATTTATCTCGTAGAGTTTTTAAGCGCTCTTTTTTTGAAAAAAAGAGGCGCTTGCCCATGGGATTACAGCCGTGCCAAGCTGAATATACTAGGTATCGTTCGCCTCGATTATGCCCCTTGCTGGTTCATCACAGGGCTCCTTTTTGAAAAACTCCTGAAGAAAATATAAAATAATGCATCCGACTTTTTGTCTGATGCATTATGGAATGCGGTATTAGCGCTCGCTCTATATTTACTACAAATCAGAATCGTCAATTTCAGACATGCCCTCTGTCAAACTTAATGTATTTAATGTCCTTCTCCTCTTGCGCATTTCCTCAGAGGCTTGAAGAATATAATTTTTAATTACCTTTGAATTTTTGATATGCTCAAGCCGCAGTACCTGATCCGTCACATCTCCTGTAAAGCAGATTACTGTCCCAAGCCCTACGATACGCTCAAAAAGCGTCACTTCCAGCTTGACATCCAGAACCTTGTACATATAACAGGTGTCCTCGATTGTCTTAAGCAGTCCGCGATTGATTGTCAGTATTTCCTCCTCAATCGTATACTTCGTAAATGTAAACGGAAGTCCTAAAAAGACCCATCGTTTTCTCTCAATAAATTTCATCCCACTTCCCTTTCCGCCACACGCAACTGCATGGCTCTATACGGACAGTATAAAACATTTAAGTAATTATTGCAAAACATTCTTGAATAGATTATACTAGATAAAGTGAGAAATGAGAGGTGCTTTTATGTGGATGTCAGGTCATGGATTGGGAGATTTTGCGGATTTTTTTCATATCTCTGATGAATTTTCATCAGGGAAGCTGCACTTTTCCAGAAATAGAACGCCTGCCGGTATTGTTTGTATCGGACACCCTATAAAGCCTCTTGAAATGGCAATGACGAAATATTTTTCTATTTTTTATTCCAAAAACGAAGATAACTGCTATCTTCGTTTTTTTATGCGCAGCGACGTGCGCAAAGCACACTTTTGTTCTTGCCAGCCACATAAAATAGAAAAGAGGAAAACAACATGAGACATTTAATGAGTCCATTGGATTTTTCGGTAGAAGAACTGGATCGACTTCTTGACCTCGCCGGAGACATCCAACGCAATCCGGAAAAATACGCACATATCTGTGACGGAAAAGTTCTTGCGACATGCTTTTACGAGCCAAGCACAAGAACACGATTAAGCTTCGAATCGGCCATGATGCATCTTGGTGGAAATGTTTTAGGCTTTGCCTCTGCGGATTCCTCTTCCGCTGCGAAGGGAGAAAGTGTCTCTGACACGATCCGCATGATTTCCTGCTATGCTGACATTTGCGCTATGCGCCACCCAAAAGAAGGCGCTCCGATGGTCGCCTCCTCCAAATCCTCCATCCCTGTCATCAATGCGGGCGACGGAGGACATCAGCACCCGACGCAGACGCTGACTGACCTGCTTACGATCCGCTCCTTAAAAGGACACTTGGATCATTTGACGATCGGACTCTGCGGAGATCTGAAATTTGGCCGCACGGTTCATTCTCTGATCAATGCGCTGATCCGCTATCCCGGCGTCTCCTTTATCTTTATCTCACCGGAGGAACTGCGCATTCCCGACTATATCCGAGAGGATGTCCTGGAAAAGAACCACATTCCGTTTCAAGAAGTCATCCGTCTGGAAAACGTCATGCCGGAGCTCGACCTTCTTTATATGACACGCGTACAGAAGGAGCGCTTCTTCAATGAGGAGGATTATGTCCGCTTGAAGGATTTCTACATACTGAACAAAGAGAAGATGGAATTGGCACGTAAGGATATGCTCGTCCTGCATCCGCTCCCGCGCGTCAACGAAATTTCTGTGGAAGTTGATGATGACCCGCGCGCAGTCTATTTTAAGCAGGTGAAATTCGGCGTCTATGTCCGTATGGCTTTGATTCTGACGCTGCTTGAACTGGCGTAGTCCGGTGAAAAAGCACAATCACCGTAACCGTAAACTTGATTTAATATAGGAGGAAGCAATATGTTAAAT
>CAZBRY010000131.1:0-6913 GCA_964494285.1 uncultured Lachnospiraceae bacterium | reverse complement strand
ATATTTTGCATGGTCAGTACAGCTGGATGGAACTAAAAATGCAGATGGACCTGCGCCAGATGGAGAAGAATATTTTGCAATGGCACTTTTCTTTGCGGCTCATCGTTGGGGCTGTGGAAGCGGCATTTTTAATTATGAGAAAGAAGCCCGCAGTATTCTGCATGCCTGCCTCCATAACCCAAACCCGATGTGGGAGCCAAAGAATAAGCTAATTAAGTTTGTGGCGGAATGTGATTGGAGCGATCCGTCGTATCATATGCCGCATTTTTATGAGCTTTTTGCTCTGTGGGCTGACGAAGCGGATAGAGAATTCTTTAGGGAAGCGGCATCCGCAAGCCGCAGATATTTAAAAAATGCATGTCATCCTGTGACCGGATTATGTGCAGAATATGCGGATTATGAAGGAGTGCCGTATACGGGTCATCAAGAAATTTATGGGCGGCATGATTGGTATTATAGCGACGCTTACCGCGTTCCGGCAAATATCGGACTGGATTACACATGGTTTGGGGCGGAAGAATGGGAATGCCAAAACGCTGCGAAAATCAGGCGCTTTTTTGCCGGAAGGCTGAAAAATGACGAAAACGGGATTCATTACGGCATTTATGATATGGAAGGAAATGCGCTTGAAGGCGAGGCGCTGCATCCCGTTGCAATCATTGCGACAAATGCGATGTCATGTCTGGCAACTGATAGAAAAATACAGGATGCGATCGAAAGATTGAATGCTCCGGTTGAAAATGAAAATGCAGAAAAAATATCGGCGGAGGCTGTCAGGCTGTTCTGGGAAACGCCGCTTCGCACCGGCGACAGGCGGTACTATGACAACTGTCTGTATTTCTTTGCTTTTTTGGCACTGAGCGGGAATTATCGAATCTGGAAGTAGGTGCAGGGATGGAAAGCAGGATTCAATTATCGCCGCTCATCAGCGACGGAGCGGTATTACAAAGGGACAGGAAAAATAAAATATGGGGACGGCTTGCAGGACTAAAATCAAAGGAAGGCAGGCTTGCAATCAATTTTGCGGGCGCTGTTATCCGCGTACCGGCAAAAGCGGACGGCAGCTTTGAGGCGGATCTTTTGCCGATGCCCGCCGGCGGCCCTTACGATTTACTCATCAAGCTTTTTAAAAATACGGAAGCGGCGGCAGAAGAACTGCCAATCAAAGAAATCCCGACAGAAACGGTCGTCATACGCAACATCATGATAGGAGATGTCTGGCTGCTCTGCGGCCAGTCCAACATGGAGCTGCCGGTATTAAGAACGCTTGATTTATATGCGAAAGAGGTAAAAGGTGCCTGCAATCCGGCCATCCGCATGTTTGATGTACCGCAGGAATTTGATTTTCACGAGCCGGTAGAGGAACTGGAAAAAGGGCGCTGGATTCCGGTGACGCCAAAAAGCGTGTATCAGTTCAGCGCGCTCGGCTATTTCTTTGCAGAGTATGTCAATAAAGAGGAACAGATACCGGTCGGACTGCTGCAGACGGGCGTGGCAGGCGCGCATATTGAGGCGTTTATCGGAGAGGAAAGACTTCTTGCCGAGGCAGAAAGACTGCGTGAGGCAGCAGGCGAAATCAAAGCAGTTTCCTGCGGCTGCAATAAAAATGACAGCTGCAAAATTTGCTATAAACGGCTGCTTGAGCAAGACAAGGACGATTCCTATGTTGCTCTGACAATTGCGAGAGATGCGGAAAGGCAGCAGGAGTGGGAGGCCGCTCTGAGAGCAATGGATATCGGGCTGAAGGGACATTGGTACCAAAGAGAGTCTCTCTATCAAAAGAGCGAGGAGCGAAAGACGATCAGAATTCCGGGTATCTGGGATGAAGCTCCAGAATATGAAGCGCTTGCAGGGCTGCGTGGCAGCATCTGGACAAGCAGGAGCTTCATGCTTGCGGCGCACCTTAAAGATAAAGAGGCAAAGCTGTGGCTCGGCACGCTGATCGATGCGGACGAAACTTATTTAAACGGCATTTTGATAGGCCATACCGATTACCGCTATCCGCAAAGGCGCTATCCTGTGCCGGCAGGCGTTCTGCGGAAAGGAAAAAATGTATTGACCGTCCGGATCACAGCAAAGGAAAGAGCCGGCGGATTTGTTCCGCAGATGCCGTATTACCTGGAATGCGGCGGCGAAAAAATAGAGTTGGACGGTGAATGGGAATGCCGTATCGGAGCGCTCGCAGAACCGTCGCCCGGTATGACCTTCTTTTTGTGGCATCCCTGCGGACTTTATAATCAAATGCTCTATCCTCTGCGCAAGTTACAGATAAAGGGAATGATTTTTTATCAGGGCGAATCCAATACGAGACATGCATCGGATTACGAAAGGTTGCTACGCATATTTATTGAGGGCGTCCGAGAACTTTTCCATCGTCCCCGTCTGCCGGTCATATTCGTTCAACTGCCGTTTTACGGCATGGAGGATGACGAGCGCGGGACGGACAACTGGACCCGGCTCAGGGAGGCGCAGAAGCAGGCGTCCGATATTCCGGATACGGTAATGGTAGATATTTATGACTTGGGCTTTCGTTACGAGCTGCATCCGCAGAACAAAAAAGATGTCGCAAAACGCGTATGGGATGCCGTGAAAAACAGGTATCTTTAGTAAAATTCACAGGTAAAAATATAAGAAGCAATATCGACCGGGCAGGGCGGGAAGGAGTGGCATGAAGAAGCTATTAAATAAAATCAATGAAATTATGGACGACTTCAGCGTCAAAAAGAAGCTGCTGATTTTTTATGTCTGCTGCGTACTGCTTCCGCTTGCCGCCACGGACAGTGTAATACTGGCAATTCTGCTGCAGGGGGAGAAAAAGGAGCAGAGTTATGAGATGGCAAATATCGCAGGCGCGGTGCAGTTTGATTTTTCCTATACGCTGGATGATGCGGTCACGATGGCAAAAAATATTTACCGAAACAGGACGCTGAATGAATTCTTGAATGAGGAATATGAGTCCGGTCTTGATTTTTATGTGGCGAGCCAGGAATTTATCAATGATTCCTTCTACGAGACGAGCGTCGGCTCTAACGGAATCAATATCGTCATGTACGGCGATAATGAAACAATTGTCAACGGCGGGCATTTTTACAGGTTGTCAGCGGTCAAGGAGGAGGAATGGTACCGGGCTCTTCAGGAGTCCGGCCAGGATATGATTCTGTATGCCTATTATATCGGGGACAAGGAGCCGTCCGCAACTTCCCAGAAAAGAATTTCTCTGATCAGAAACCTAAATTATTTTAAAGATAACGGGTGTGAAAAGGTTGTAAAAATTGATTTTGATTACAGTATGCTTGTCAGGCGTCTGACCAATATGAAATACAGTATGCCGGTCTATGTATGCAGCAAGAATCAGATCCTGTTTTCCAATGACGGTCATTCCGGTATTACGCAGGATTTTGAACGGCTGACCGGAGAAGAGAAGATTGGTTATGAGACAGTTTATGAGGTGTATGGAGAATCCCTGCGCATTCTTGTTATGAAGCCAGAAAATACGATTATCTCGCAGATCTCGCAGCACATGGCGCTGATTTTATTCATGATTGCGGTTAACATCCTGCTTCCGTGGATTCTAACCCATATCATCAACCGTTCCTTTACGAGCAGGCTTTCTGAAATCAGTGAGGCATTTGACGGAGTTGAAGCGGAAAGCCTGAAGGAAATTGAAAATGTCTGCGGAAAGGACGAAATCGGCGGTCTCATGCGCAACTACAACCGGATGGTTATAAGATCACAGGAGTTGATTAAGACCGTGTATAAGGACAGGCTGGAACGGCAGGAAATGGATATTGCGAGGCAGAACGCGGAGCTTCTCGCGTTGCACAGCCAGATTAACCCGCATTTTTTGTTTAATGTGCTGGAAAGCATCCGCATGCACAGTATTTTAAAAAATGAGGAAGAGACGGCGGGAATGATAGAACGGCTCGCTGTGCTTGAGCGCCAGAATGTTGACTGGTCGTCCGATTTTGTGAGGATTCAGGAGGAGCTTCAGTTTATTGAGGCATATTTGGAATTGCAGAAATATCGATTTGGTGACCGTCTTTCTTATGAGATATCGGCGGAGCCGGACTGCAGGTTCTATCTGCTTCCGAAATTGACACTCGTGACATTTGCTGAAAATGCCTGCGTTCATGGCGTAGAAAAGAAGGCTTCGCATTGCTGGATTTATATACGGGTCTATAAAAAAGAGGATTGGCTGTATTTAGAGGTTGAAGATACCGGATATGGTATGGCGGAAGAAGAAGTAACCACCCTTACGGAAAAAATGGAGAATTGTGATATTGAAACCGTAAAGGAAAATGAACATGTCGGAATGATCAATGCCTGCCTACGACTGAAAATGGTAACGGAAAACAAGGCGGAATTTGAACTGGAGAGTGAGAAGGGAATCGGAACGTTTATGACAATCCGTGTGCCTTTGGAAGTGCTGGACGAAGGAGGGATGCGCATATGAAGCTTCGCGTAATGCTTGTGGATGACGAACCGTTTATTTTGCAGGGTCTTAGCGTACTGATCAACTGGGAGGCAGAGGGCTGTGAAATTGTGAAGAAGGCTGCCAATGGGCGGGAGGCTTATGACTATCTACTGGGAAATGGGGCAGATTTGGTCATTGCCGATATCCGCATGCCGGTCATGACCGGCCTGGAGTTGTTAAAAAAAATTAGAGAAGAAGGAATTTCCGATGCGTATTTTATTATTTTGAGTGGCTATCATGATTTTAAATATGCGCAGCAGGCAATCCGGTATTCGTGCATGGATTATATTTTAAAGCCGGTGCAGAAGGAGATGTTGTTGGAACAGCTGCGCAATGCAGTAAGCAAAAAGAAGATTGATAATAAAGAAGAAGCGGACAGCAAGCGGATGCAGCGGGTGTTCCTAATACAGAATTTACTCTCTCTTTTGCACGGCAGACAGGAGCCGGAGCAGCTGAACTATGTAAAAAATCATATGCGTTTATCAAAGGAGCTTTGTTACGTTCATATCAGCCTAGATCAGATCACGCTTTTAGAGGAGCTGTCGGACGATGAGCTGGAAGCACTGCAAAAAAAACTGTTTGACAATTGTGTGCGATTTCTTGGAGAAGACAGCGATCACTTGATGAAGGATATGATCGGATATGAGGAAGATTATGAAATAGGCTTTCTTTATTGCGGGTATATGGCAGCAGAAAGAGGAGTTGAGTCGGATGCATTCTTAAAGGAGCTTCTTTCGGCCGCCCAAAAGGAATTGGAGGCGCCGGTGATTCTCCTTGTGGGAAAGAGGGTTGAGGATATTTCAAAGCTGTCCCATTCCTACAGTTCCGCATGTGTACTGCGCTCGTTCAAGGGCTTTCGGGCAAGCAGATCCATTTATTATTATGAAGAAGAGGTTCAGGTCGATCCTGAAAGCCGATCCAAAGCGATATTGTGTAAACAAAGCCTAGATCGCCTGCTACAGGCAGTCGAACAGAATGACAGGAATGAAATTAATAAAGGCGTTGATGAATTGTTTCAAGAGATGAAACAGCTTGGAATGGCAAAGGAAATGGTTTCCATGAATACAAATTATCTGCTGTTCCAGCTGACGCATCTGGCGGTCGAGCAGGATGAGGATGTAAACCAGGAGGAGGTTCTGCTTTACATCAGCGAGCATGTATTTGATTCCGGGATTGCAAGAGGCAGCCGTGCGCATATGAGACGGTTTGCTTGCGAATATGCGGAGTATCTAGTCCAGCTCCGTAAAAACGTATCACGAGGTGTGCTGCTTGATATCGAAAAGGAAATCAAGGAGCACTACGCACAAAATCTGACACTACGGGAGCTTAGCCAGAAGTATTTTGTAAACAGCTCTTATCTTGGACAGATATTTCGTAAAAAATATGGGCAGTCGTTTAAAGATTATTTGTGCTGTTACAGGATCAATGAGGCGGCTGGTTTGCTTTTGAGGACAGATAGGAAAATAAGCCGGATCGCAGAGGACGTCGGATACCGAGATACCGATTATTTTATCAGCCGGTTTATCGAGCAGAAGGGTACAACGCCTGCGAGATACCGGAAAAATGCCGGAAGCGTCGGCTGATGAAAATTACACCGGAGAAACTTTAGAAGCGATTCTAGAGTTTCTCCGGTTTTTTGATGTAGTTCGTCGGGTTGTTTTGTCCTCCTAAAGCAATATAATTTAATTACTAAACTAATTAACCAGTTTTTAAAGGGAGGTAAAAAAATGAAACTGAAACGAGTTACAGCATTATTTATGGGAGTTTTGATGACGGCATCCCTGCTTGCAGGATGCGGCAGCTCCGGCGCGGCAGTCACCGACGCAAGTGCGGATACGCAGACGGAGACGTCCGACACAGCAGACAGCGCGGACGCGGACAGCGCTAAGGACAACAGCGGAGAGGTCATTGAGTTTTCTGCATTCTTCGCGACACCGGCAACGACGGAAATCAATGACGACAATGAGGTTCAGCAGATGATTGCGGAAAAGACAGGCGTCAAGGTAAAGGAGACCTGGCTGACCGGTCAAACTGCCGAGGAAGCAATCGGCACAATTATTGCAGGCGGCGACTACCCTGATTTCCTCAATGGCGTTGATGCGATGAAGCCGCTGTATGATGCGGGTGCATTAATTGCATGGGATGATTATATCGATAAATATCCAAATATCAAAGAGTTTTTCAGTGATGAGGAATGGGATAAATTCCGTCAGGACGATGGACATATCTATTGGATGAATCCGTTTACGAATATCTACGGGGAAGATAAAACAACCGTACATAACGATGAAGCGTTCTGGGTACAGGCAAGAGTTCTTGAGTGGGCGGGCTATCCTGAAATTCATACGATGGATGCATACTTTGATTTGCTAAGAGATTATAACGAAGCAAATCCTACGACAGAGGACGGCACGGAAAATATTCCTTATACCATTCTTT
>CAZBRY010000130.1:0-6934 GCA_964494285.1 uncultured Lachnospiraceae bacterium | reverse complement strand
ATTTCCTGCTTCTTCCCCTTTTTATGATGGTCATCCTGGATATGGAGCCATATTCCATCCATCTCCTCAAAGAGAACCGGAATGACTTTTTTACCTTCTGTCTGAGCAGCATCCATCTGCTTTACAGCATAGGCTTCTTCCTCATCAATTCTATCTCCCAAACGCTGCATCATGTTCCAGACACCGCCTGCGCTGATGCTTTGTCCACAGGTACTGCTGATTTGTTCAGCTGTGACACGATAAGGTGATTCTGTCACTGTTAATGCGATTTTCTCTGCCAGGTTCGTTGATATAAGCCCGATTTTCTCCATATGCATTGCCTGATCTAGTAAAAATACATGTGACACCTGTCCGTCTTCTGTTTTCGTACGGTAGACATTCCTGGCGTATTCCACTTCTCCGTAAACTGTTTTTATAGATGTGCTTCGTTTTCCTTTTCCCCTAAAAGCCTTCTTATCTCTGGACTTAGCAAGTTCCTCATCGTAAGATTCCAACATCTGCTGGGTTATCTCTCTAGCAAGTTCACACACATAAGAATAAATTTTCTTCTCTAACTCCTTGAATGATATTAGTTCCTCGTTTACAATAGTATTCATCATACAGCTTCCTTTACATTAATCTTAGACAATTAATATCATAAAGAAAAACTGTATGATTGGGAAGTAGGGATTTATTCTCCACTTCCCCTTTAGTTTACATAATTGATAAAGTTTATTACTCTTGCCAACTATAATTTTACACTAACTTGTAAAGTTTGAGAAAGTTGATAAGACATAGGCGCAACCTTATAAAAATGAGCAGGCTTTTGATGAAGGAACGGAGGGATTTATGCTGTATACCTTTTGGCTAAGATTATCATCAAGGTAAACGGCGAGGCCACGTTCACCCTCATCGGGCAACTTTTCTTTTTCGATGCGGTCAAGAATGGCATCTTCATTTTCCTTACTCAAGGTTTCACATTAATTGGCAATCACTCAAAATTTTCGTCATAAGCTTTATTAAGCGGCGCAAGGTATTGGCTGCGATGGGCTAGCGAACCGTTGCAGTCAGCTTTGTGCAAAATCATCCAAAGCTCAAACGTGAAATTGCTATATCCGAGGCGATATGTGATGCTTTTTCCAATATTTTGCGCCATTTTCATACGGTCTAAGGTCGTTTGAAACTGCCTCACATGGACATCTTCTTCGCTTTCTCTGTCAAAGATATGAGTGATTTCCGTTTTCCCTAAAATCGTGAGACCTTTTGCACGAGCTAAAGGGTCTTTTTGAATTTTGCTGTCCAGCTTTACGGTGTATTTTGCGGTCGGATTTGCGTTGATTGCGCCTTGGAGCCAATCCAAATACCACTTCTCAGTTTCGCCCTCAACAGAAAAGTAGTAGATTCGGTTTTCTTTACGTATAGCCTACACCTCTTTTCTGCGAGACAGCAATTCCTCGAAAACAGGTGTGAAATCAATGTCTTTAATCGCGCCGTATCGGTCAATGAAGTAATTTTTCATGTAATCCTCATTTTTACGAACGCCGGATTTTCCGGAGGTGCCAAAGTCAGAGAGAGAATAATGAGTGCTGCAATGCGTATCATCATTGCGCTCAACAAATTTAATTTCATCACGCCTGTAAAGGTTTGCATTCAAAAAAATAGGATTGTGCGTGTTGAAAATCAGTTGAGCATGATGCACATTAATTTCATCATTGTGGAAAATATTGATGATGTTCATTAATGCCATAGGGTGAATAGACGCATCAAATTCGTCCATCACCAAGGTTCCACCATTCATCAGCACGTTGACCACCAATGGGAACATATTAACAAATCGGATGGTGCCATAAGATTCGAACAGCTCAGCAGGAATAGCAGTTCCCTTTTTAGTACCCTTGAAAATGGAGCAGAGCTTGGCCTCATTGCTGTCGCCCTCCACAACATAGCCAAGGGCGTTGGAACTGATTCCAAAGTAGGTTGCGGCTTCATTTAACGTCTTTTCTACATAGACCGATTTCTTCTTTGAATCACTGAATTTGCGAATCAAATGCATTGCGTCCGCTCGGTAGATGACCACAAATTTATTGTCGAGCCAGTCGCTGATCAGGGACACCAATTTGGCACTGAACATGGTTTTAAAGCCGTTCATTAAGAACAGTTCCTCGTCGTTTAAATTCCCTTTGGCCAGAGCAATTGCACCCTCTGCGTTTTGCTCGAAGGCATTAACAGATAAATCACGGATTGCATCAAGATGATTAAATTCCAACCCACCATTGCGCGAGAAAATCATATTGCCATTTAGAGCAAGGTGTTCCGATAAAATTCTGCGTGGATGTTCAACCTCTAAAAACTCGCCCAAGTCAGCGGAAAAAGAATATTCCACGAGAAAACCATCAACAGTAAATTTAATTGCAAAGGACGCCGGCTGATTGTTTCCTTTAGAATTGTTTGGGATTAGCTCTAACGCACTTGCAGCGGCATTCGGGTCGGTCTTATCATCATTGCGAATGTTTCCTCTTAGCACAATAGACTTGAAGGTATCCATAGCGCCAATGATATTTGTCTTACCGGACGCATTTGAGCCATAGATGACCGCCGAACATAGCCCCTTGAGAGTTTTCTTTTTGATCGTTTCCTGCAGAACGCTGTACTCCAGCCCTTTTTGTTTTGGTGCAGGAGTCATTGAGAATACCAATTCGTCCTTAAACGACTTATAATTTGTTGCTCTAAATTCTAGCAGCATATACACACCCCCATTTTGCAGGTTTTCTGCAAAATTATATTTTTATTATACACTATATGCTCCCCAGAAGTCAACGGTGCTATTCATTTTGAATTTTCATTGCAAAACAATCAAAACTCAAATGATTTTCAACTAAAATAAAATTTAGCATGTGTTTTTCCGACTTGGAAGTCCTGTCATTCATAATATTGAAAATTAAAGGAAGGCAATTCTAAAAAGAGTATAAGGCTTTTTTGATAGAAATAAAAGAAAATAAAACTACTTGTTGCAAAAAAAGAAATTATCTTGTATAATTTAGATAATGCTAAAATAGTTTACAATGCAATAAAATAAGAAAAGAAAAAAGTAAAAGAAGAGTGGGAAATGAAATGTGCATAAATAATGAACTGAAATATAACGAGGTATGGATTCCTCAGAGAGCGGATCCCTATGTGTACCGACATACCGATGGAACCTATTATTTTACTGCATCTGTACCCGATTATGACGGAATTATATTAAGGAAAGCCGATACGCTGGCAGGACTTGCCGAAGCGAAGGAGGTCTATGTCTGGAAAAAGCACGAGTCGGGTATTATGAGCGAGCACGTCTGGGCGCCCGAGTTGCATTACCTGGACGGGAAATGGTATCTTTATTTTGCGGCGAGTGAGGTGGACGATGTTTGGGCGCTGCGTCCGTATGTGCTGGAATGTGCCGACGAAGATCCGATCACGGGAAGCTGGGTGGAGAAGGGAATGATAGAACAGGCGAAAGGAGATGAGTTTTCCTTTCAAGCGTTTTCACTGGATGCGACTGTATTTGAAAGCAGGGGACGCCGCTATTATGTGTGGGCGGAAAAGGTCGGCGTCGGCAGGCAGATATCCAACCTGTACATAGCTGAGATGGAAACGCCCTGCAAGCTGAAGACGGTACAGGTATTGCTGACTACCCCGGATTATGAATGGGAACGGGTCGGCTTCTGGGTAAATGAAGGCCCGGCTGTCCTCATGCGCGGCGGAAAGATTTTTATAACGTATTCGGCGAGCGAGACAGGGAGCAGCTATTGCATGGGAATGCTGACTGCGGATGAAAACGCGGATCTGCTGGACCCCACTTCCTGGAAAAAGGAGCGCGATCCGGTTCTCAGCAGCGATGTAAAGAAAGGCATTTACGGGCCGGGGCACAACTCCTTTACGAAGAACGAGAACGGAAAGGATATTATGGTCTATCATGCGCGCACACAGGAGGAAATCACGGGAAATCCCTTGTATAATCCGAATCGTCATGCGATGCTGATGGAGGTAGCCTGGAGTGATCAGGAAACCCCTATATTTTCTTTAATAGGAAATCAGGAGAAATCAGATGTTTAAGAAGACAATCATCGCGATAGCAGGTATTGCCGCATGCGCCGGACTGGCGGGCTGTGGCAGCAAACAGGAGATTTTTAACGAAACGCCGATCGAGGAGATCAAGGTGGGCGCTTTGGACGTGATGGCTTCGGTCCATGATCCTTCCGTTATAAAAGGGGAGGACGGCGCCTATTACATTTTTGGCACGCATATGTCTTCTGCAAAATCGACGGATCTCGTACATTGGAAATCCTTTTCGGACGGTGTGAGTAAGAGAAATCCGTTGTTTGGCAATTTGTTTGACGAGGAGCTGGCGGCATTTCAGTTTGTCGGGAAAAACAATGAGAACTGGTATTCCGTTTGGGCGCCGGACGTTGTTTACAATAAGGCCATGGAAAAATATGTGATGTATTTCTGTACATCATCCACATATGTGTTATCCAACATCTGTATGGCGACGTCGGACAACATCGAAGGCCCATATGAATATCAGGATACGCTGCTGTATTCGGGCTTCATTAAGTCAACGATCCGAAAAACGAACTTCCTTGACTATGTTGATCAATCCAAAATAAAGGACTATACGCAATCAGGACTTGGCTATAACAACCAGTACTGGCCGAATTGCATTGACCCGACCGTGTTTTATGATGCGGACGGAAAAATGTGGATGGTTTATGGCTCGTGGTCCGGCGGTATTTTTCTGCTGGAAATAGAGGAAAGCACCGGTTATCCAATCCATCCTGCACAGGATGAGGAAAACCAGATCGACGCGTATTTTGGGAAGCGGCTGCTCGGCGGTTATCACCAATCGATCGAAGGCCCCTATATTCTGTACGATGAGCAGACGAAATACTATTATCTGTTTGTATCCTACGGAAGCCTGACAAGAGAGGGCGGTTACCAGGTGCGCCTGTTCCGTTCTCAAAAGGTCGACGGCCCTTATGTGGACACCGTGGGCAGAACGATGACGATGGTGGATGCCCAAAATCCGGAATACAACAAAGAATATGGTTTGAAAATGATGGGCAACTATGATTTCCCGAGCTTGAAGCAGGCGTATATGGCGCCGGGGCATAATTCCGCGTTTATCGATGATGACGGAAAGATGTATATGGTTTATCATCAGCGTTTCGACGACGGTTCGGAATTCCATCAGCCCAGGGTGCACCAGTTGTTTACTAATAAGGAGGGCTGGCTTGTAGCGGCGCCGTTTGAGACATCCGGCGAGACGCTAAAGCAGGAGGGTTATACCGGAAAGGAAATTGCCGGCACTTATTATGTCGTAAACCATGGGACGGATATCAGTAAGGCGATCCATGAGCCCGAGGAACTGAAATTTTATTCCGACAAAACAGTGCGGCGGATAGAAAACGGAGAGCTTGCAGAAGCGGGAAGCTATACGCTGGAAAAGGGAACGCCGTATGCCGCGATCCAATTGGGCGAGGACAGCTATGAGGGCGTTTTTATAGAAATGACCGATGAGGCGGGCAACGAGGTGCTGTGTTTCACGGCAGCAGGAACAAACAATGAGACCGTTTGGGGTGTTCATTATAAATAACAATCAAGAAGGAGAAGGCAGGGTATGGTAAAGCTATATGTAAACGAAAAGGAAAAAAAGGGACATATCAATCCGGAGATTTACGGACATTTTTCCGAGCATTTGGGAAGATGTATTTATGAAGGATTATATGTAGGCGAAAATTCCGAAATCCAAAATAAAAACGGGATGCGTACGGATGTTGTGGAGGCGCTGAAAGGGATTCAGATTCCTGTGCTTCGTTGGCCGGGCGGCTGCTTTGCGGACGAATACCACTGGAAGGACGGAATCGGTCCGAAGGAAAGCAGAAAAAAAATGGTCAATACGCATTGGGGCGGCGTTGTGGAGGATAATAGCTTCGGTACGCACGAATTTTTTGAGCTGTGCGAGCAGCTTGGCTGTAAGACTTATGTCAACGGAAACGTAGGCAGCGGTACGGTTCAGGAAATGTCCGAATGGGTGGAATACATGACGTTTGACGGCATGTCTCCGATGTCCGAATTGAGAAAAGAAAACGGGCGTGAAAAGCCCTGGAAGGTCGACTACTTCGGCGTTGGAAATGAAAACTGGGGCTGCGGCGGCAATATGACCCCCCAGTATTACGCAAATGAATACCGCCGTTACCAGACGTATGTAAGAAATTATCATCCCGAGCAGCCGATCAGTAAAATCTGCGGCGGTGCGAACGTGGCGGATTATTACTGGACGAGAGAAGTGCTGAAAACTGCATTTGACAATGTTCCCGTGGAGCTCCATGGATTGATGGACGGACTTTCCCTGCACTATTATGTGCATCCGGAGGGCTGGGAAATTAAGGGCAGTGCCACCGAATTTGATGCACCGGTATGGTATAAAACGCTTGCGAAGACGCTCTATATCGAGGAGCTTGTAAGCAGACATGGCCATATTATGGATGAATATGATCCGGACAAAAAAATCGGCATGATTGTGGACGAATGGGGAAGCTGGTATCGGGTGGAGGAAGGAACAAATCCGGGTTTCCTTTATCAGCAGAATACGGTGCGGGATGCGCTTGTCGCGGGGTTGACACTGAACATTTTCAACAAGCACTGCGACCGTGTGAAGATGGCGAACCTTGCGCAGACTGTGAATGTACTGCAATCCGTAGTTTTGACGGAAGGACCGAAGATGGTTCTGACGCCGACCTATCACGTGTTCCATATGTACAAATATCATCAGGATGCTGACTTGCTGGAGAGTTATATAGATGGAACAAAGGAACTCGGAACAGAGGAAGCATATAAGGTACCAAATCTGCAGGAGTCTGTATCTATGGGAACAGACGGAATAATCCATGTGACGCTCAACAACCTGTCGGTGACG
>CAZBRY010000129.1:1729-6942 GCA_964494285.1 uncultured Lachnospiraceae bacterium | reverse complement strand
TGTGGGCTTCATGACCGCATCGCTTTTTAAAGCGACACGTCCGGCAACAGAAAGCGGCCTGTCCAGCCATGTATTCAAAATCGCACCGCCATACATCTCCACGTTAACACGTGCATAATCCTCTTCCTTCATATCCGGATTGGCTTTTACGCGCAGACAGGGAAAATCCGTATGCGCTGCCGCAATGCGAAGCTGTCCCTTCACAGGATCACCACTGCCAATCTGAAATGCCACAAGGGAAGAACCATGGTGCCTTACAAAATAACTTCCGCCCTTTCTAAGCTTCCAGCTTTCCTTAAGTGATACTTCCGTATATCCGGCCTTTTCCAGTCTATGCCCTACCGCCTCCACTGCGTGAAACGGAGAAACCGCCTCCTCAATCAGCGACAGAAGCTCCCGCGCTTCTTTTGTTTGATTATTTTGGTTCATGCTCTTTTCCTTCTCTCTATTACCATTCTTATTTTCTGCACAAAATTCTTGCATTATGCATACTCCTGCATTCTCATACACACCCGCTCAGGCGTCTGTGACAGTTTTCCCGACGGCTATGTCTAATTTATCATATTTCAGAGTTGTGAACAACCATCCATCCTAAGACAATGGAATGAAAAATTTAATTTACTTTTTTTGATTTTTTTATTAAACTATGGTTAGGAAGGAGTTTAACATTATGAAATTAATCTCATGGAATGTAAACGGCCTGCGTGCCTGTGTTCAAAAGGGATTCCTCGACTTCCTGCACTCCGAGGATCCTGATATGATCTGTCTGCAGGAAACAAAGCTTCAGGAAGGGCAAATTGACTTGGAACTTCCGGGTTATTTTCAATATTGGAACTACGCTGTGAAAAAGGGCTATTCCGGTACCGCCATATTCACGAAAGAGAAGCCTCTTTTTGTTACTCTCGGAATTGGAATGGAAAAGCACGACCACGAAGGACGCGTCATTACGTTGGAATATCCTGAGTTCTATATGGTTACCGTATACACACCCAACTCTCAGGACGAACTGGCAAGGCTCCCTTACCGTATGGAATGGGAAAAGGACTTCCTCGGCTACTTGAAAGCATTGGAAAAGAAGAAGCCCGTCATTTTTTGCGGAGATTTGAATGTGGCTCATAAGGAAATCGACCTAAAGAACCCCAAAACCAACCGCAGGAACGCGGGTTTTACAGATGAAGAGAGAGAAAAATTTACTCTTTTAACAGAATCCGGTTTTATCGATACCTTTCGTTATTTTTATCCCGACCAGGAAGGAATCTATTCCTGGTGGTCGTACCGTTTTAGTGCCAGGGCTAAAAATGCCGGTTGGCGCATTGACTATTTTCTTGTGTCTGAGAGCCTGAAGGATCGTTTGCAGGACGCCATCATCTACACCAATGTACTCGGATCGGATCATTGCCCCGTTGGCCTGCTTCTTTGATTATACAAAGCATCCTTAATGATTGTACCCTATTTTTTTGTTTCATGCTATAATGTCATTAATACCGTTATGCAGGGGGAGCTATGATTTTGATTAAGGTTACGGACATCAAGCA
The DNA here is from genome assembly GCA_964494285.1 of uncultured Lachnospiraceae bacterium. Classification (GTDB taxonomy): domain Bacteria; phylum Bacillota; class Clostridia; order Lachnospirales; family Lachnospiraceae; genus JAEYFP01. Next base: position 5,407 of record CAZBRY010000129.1, on the reverse strand, counting down.
TTTTATGAAGAAGCTGCTCTTTGAAAATGAGACTGCGTTTGACAGCTTTTTGTTGTCGGAAGCTTCGATTACGACCGGAAATACGGTTACAATCGACGGGCATATTAATAAGGAGTTTTACTCGCAGGAGGAGTTGACGCTTTTGAAGGAAACCGCATTTGAAAACGGGCGCATTTATTCGCCTTTGATGTCCCGCTGGCGCGTATTAAAGGACTTCTGCTTTCAACTCATCAAAGGAAAAAAGACGCCACTTTCTTTTCGTTTTGTCTTTTATCTCGCCGATGAAAATATCGAGCGCTTTTTAAACAGCGTCGAAACCGCGCTCACACGCGCGGATATCGATGGTCTGACCCTAAACGTCAAATATGACGGTCATACACTCACGTGTACGACCGCCACATCCTTAAACCTATTCACTCTCGACAAGTCCATCGATCGCGCCTGGGATGACATGGTCAAAAAATTCCTTGTTAAACATGATATTGATTTTGAGGAGCTATAATTGATTTCTATATAGTACGGTTGCTTCATAGGGACGCAGTGTCCCTGTTTCTCTGACCGTATCCTCCTTATAATTGGAAATCATGACGGTTGTTTTTTCATCCAGATACGCTTCCGGTATTTCCACCATCTGAGATTCTTTTGAAAAATTTAAAAATATCAAAAGCCGTTCCTCTCTCAAAGCACGCTCATACGCAAACACATATGGACTATCCTCCATATTAGAATAGGCATCAATCAAAATAAGGGGCTTGTTCAACTTCTTCTTCAATTCATAATATTGTCCCTTCGAATAACCTTTCTTTATTTTTTCATTTTGGGATTAAACAACAGGCTGACGAGATAGCCAAATACGAGAGCAGCGCTAATGCCGACCGCACTCGCTGTAAAGCCTCCCATAAAAATCCCGATAAAGCCGTTTTCATCGACGGCTTTCTTGACACCTTGAAATAAGACACTACCAAATCCAAGTAGCGGCACGCTAGCGCCGCCGCCCGCGTATTCAACAAATGGCTCATAGATATTAACCGCACTCAAAACCGCACCCGTACATACGAGAAGCACCATAATTCTGCCCGGCATCAGCTTTGTTTTCTCCATCAATATCTGTACAAGCAGGCAGATCAGTCCACCCACCCAAAATGCGTTGAAATACTCCACTTTTTTTCTCCTTTTTCATGCCTCTTCTCTGGGCAGACAACAGTCTGCACATATGGGCTGTCTGCATTTATCTTTTCCATTTTATTTGCGATTATGCATACATGCTTTCTATAATTCTAGTTTCCTTTTGCTCGTAAAGATCAATAATTTCTTCAAGAGCAAGGCTCAGAATGACCGTATTTTTTTGATTTCTATAAAGCTTTTCAATGATTTTCGCCATTATGGCATCTGTATAAAAGTTTGCCGCAAGATGATAGTCTCTCCTGTTTTTAATATTTTCAATCTTGACAGCAGCCCTTCTGATCTGCTCAGATGATTCTCGCAACTTTAAACAGGCATTTTTCATATTGTTTACGGAGAGATAAACACTTTTTGAAAAAAGCTTTATCGGTTCTTGTTTCAAATTTCCAAAAAAGTACGATGCACCAGACGTATAGCATCCAAGAAAAGTGGCCGCCATCAAAATTTGATCCCGTTCGTATTCTTCACTCTGGTCGCTGCTTATGACTGCGGCAAGAATGGATGCGAGAAAATTGCCGACGACGGCATTTCCTCTTCCCGGAAGCCTTTCCATCTGCTCCACAAAAAAGGAAGCTGCCCGCTCCAATACCTGCATTGCGGCGGATTGCTGGGTAATACTGACAAAGTCTCCATTTTCATCAAACTGTCCGCTTTTTAACATGCAGTAGCTGCTGTGCGCATAAGCTCCTTTTCCCTCGTTTTCCACAAAGATCCGACGTCCTGCAATTGGTGTCAGCAAAATATTTACGAAGTCATTATATGCACTGATGGAAGAAATCTTTGGTGTCGCCGCCTGAATCAGTTCTTCGTTTTCGCTCAAAAAAGAAGCTCCAAACCCCTGCGCATCATAAGAAACGCAGCGATCCACCTTATCCGGACAAACTACCGTCACATATTGGGCTAGGTTTCCCCCTTTAGAATGTCCGCTGACTGTAATATCTTCATAGACACAGCACTGATCCCTGACAAAATCTGCGGCCAGCCGCTGCATGTCCGTGCCCGATAAATATTCGCCGTATACGTTATCCGCCCATGAATGGTATTTTTCACCGGTTCCTCGAAATACAACGGTTGCATCCTGACCGCCGCTCTCCGCAAAACAGACACCCCGTATCCCGCCTTCATCAATTGTCTGCACAGCCTCCAGATTTCTAAAGTAATCTGAAGCACTTTCCATTTCTGTAAACAACTCCACCGCATCTTCCGCACTCATTTTGCCGCCAATATTTGAAGAGCGTAATCGCTCCACGTCAAATTCTCCGGCTGTATTTTTATATACTGCAAGTGCCTCTGCGATCGTTCCTTTTGTCACAGAGCTGTCCATATAGAGATAATTTGACAAAAGAAGTAATTCCTTTTCACTTAATTCACTCATTTGCCTTTACAACCCTCCGCACAAATGCAATACAGTCCTCTCCATCCGCATGATAGTAATCGGATAAATAAGAGTCGCAATTTTCTCTGCAAATTTCCGAAAATACATGATCCTTCAGTACGTATACTCTTACAAGACCAGGCTGTAAAATTTCAGCCATCTGGGTAAACAAGGCCTCTGTACGATTCGTAAAGTCCTTCTGATACGCCATTTCCAAATCAGATGCCCTTATGAAAACATAGTAATCCGCATCCAAAAGGGCACCCGCAGCCTTTGCAGTTTCCAAGGTGTCGTCACTTTCAAAATCCTCAAAGGACTTCGAAAAGAAAACCTGTTTGACATAAACCTTTCTTTCTACACCTTCAAATGCCGGAAGGGCACTAACCGCATTCTCCATGTCCTTCCTAATCAACAGACAAAAATAATTATCCACAAACACCCGATCTGCTTCGCACTGATTTCGATAACGCTTTACTGTAAAACAATCTGTTTTTACGTTCTCATCCTCCCGCACGACACGATATAGATCATATTCCGCCGGCAGCACAGAGATTTGACCGGATAGTACTTGAAAATGTTCCTTGTATTTTTCTTCTAGATATTGTTCTATTTCTTTTTTTGCCTGCTCCGGCTCCTTTTCATACTCCATGTACCTGCATCCTCCTAATAGTAATACCAGCAATACTACCATCCCTATAAAATGCCGCATCCAATCTGCTCCTCCTAATATGTTTCGCCGCCTAATATGTTATGCCGCCTAATATCAGCTCCGCTTTCTCTTATGACGGCATCCTTACCTGAAATTCAAGCTGGCCCATTTTTAAAATATCTCCCGAATAAAGCTCCATTTCCTGATGCACCTTCTGGTCGTTTACCTGCGTTCCATTAGAAGACTGTAAATCCCTTACGACCCATTGCCCACCCCGCAAATAGAGCTCACAATGCTGCCAAGATACAGAATTATCATAATCAATGATAACATCACACCTGTTTTTCCCTCTTCCCAAAACAATCTTATCCTTGCAGGACGCGCGAAATAGCTTTGTTGGATCTCTCCTGTCCTCTAAAATAATGTCATGCAGATCGGCCTGCTGAAACAGTAGCCTCGTCGCATTTCCATC
>CAZBRY010000129.1:0-1719 GCA_964494285.1 uncultured Lachnospiraceae bacterium | reverse complement strand
CCCGCCTCATCTCTGAAAAGCGCCTGTGTCACCCCGCAGCCTTTTTCCACGCCTTTCAAACCGCTACTACGCCGCTTCACCTCCGTTTGCAAACTTTCCATGAATTCTCTTTCATCGTCTTTTCTGATTTTATTTTTTTTCATCCACATGCAGCCTGCCGCAAATAAAGCAATCGTTACAGCTATTGATCCAAACATAATCGGCAGATAACCGGCTCTTTGTCCCTCCCCCGGGGAAGAGGCCAGTTCATAGATAACCGGCTCTTTATCCCCGTTTTCAGAAAACAATATTTCATTTTTCGAAACAATCGTCTCCTGAAGACTATCCGCAGGAACCATGTCTACTGATTTTTCTTCTGTCTGCGAAATTTCTGCCTGTGCCGGAAATGCAACACGGCTTTCTTGCATTGCCGCTAGCAATTTGTCTCCGATCTTGCGTTCGACCTCCGCTTCGCTGTCCACAAATTCCGTATAGCATGTCTGTCCTCCACTGATACGTGCGATTGCCGCAAGATCTTTCATTGCATTTTTACTGTTTTTCTGCACACAACCAAGTACATAAATTGGATACTCCGTTTTATCTAGTGTAAAATATAGCTCCTCCACCGGATATACGGGCGATTCCTCAGAGAGCCCGTCTGTGACAAGAAGAATACTTCTGCATGCAAAATCCGCCTGTCGCCATTCCTGCAGAATATCCATCAGCACGTCCGTAAGGTATGTATCCTGATCTGTCAGCGTCAACGTATCTAGCGCTTTCACCAAAGCCTGTCTGTCCGTTTCATAATCTGTCACATAGTTGATCGCTTCTCCAAAAAATGCCAGCGCAAAAGCATCCCCTTCATCTGCATGATCAAATAAGTAAGCAAGCACCTCTTTTACAATTTCCCGGTTGCCCTGTCCGATCGACAAGGAATTGTCAACGAGTACAAGTGTTTTATAATTACATTCCATATTTTGTCCCGTCCTTTTTCAAATTCAGCCGACCACCTCTGTCAACAGCCTTCCGCTTTCCTCAACACTGGCGTTTTCTGCATTCTGATATTCTCGCGCCATCTCATTCAAATCGGTCACATGCTCCTGAATAATTCGATTTATTTTCTCAATGTCATCCTGCAGCCCGGAAAACTTGTTACCATAGCTACTTGCGGCCTCTCCCTGCCAAATTGCTTTCAGCCCATTTACAATCATGGTCATTTCTTGTGTCAGCGCGCTGATTGCCTTTCCCGTTGCCCCAAATTCATTCGATGCCTGTATCAGTCTTTCCGGCGTTACCTTTAAAATTCCTTCCATAGATATTCCTCCTTAAATTTTTTTCTTAATCACAGAACACTAATAGCTTCTCGTAGATGCAGTTGCAGTATTTTTAGCCTCTGCCTCCTCATACTTTGACGCGATGACGAACAAGGCGGCAATATATTGCTCGATTGCATTGTAAAACCGTTCCATCTGCCCTTGATCCCTGACATATGCACTGTGAAAAGTATCGTTTGCCTGCCCCTCCCACATCGTTTTTAACGCCTGTTCACAATTTGTCAACGTCTCCACCTGTGACTGAAAGCGCGTATTTAATCCTTTCAGCTCTTCTGCCTTCTTACGAAGCTCTGCCGCTGTTACCTGTATGAATCCCATAATGCTTCCTCCTTTTTTGAAAATATGTTTGAACATATTTTTATATCCACACTTTTCAACTTGATGCTGCAATAACGGCTGTTTTCTC
>CAZBRY010000128.1:4805-6955 GCA_964494285.1 uncultured Lachnospiraceae bacterium | reverse complement strand
CTACTGAGCCTGTTTTTTTCGGCTCAAGTTTTCATACCAAACTTTACACTACCTTATTATTTTGTGCCAATCCTTTATTCCATTTCTTTTTTTCTCGCAAGCCGTTCCGCAATATCCCGCCTTGCTGTTTCTTCTTCCTTCGGCAGCAGCTGCATAGCTAGTTCTCCATAAAACTGCATTTTCTGATATTCCTCTAAACGCGCATACAGCATACAAAGTCTTCTCGCATACTCAGCCCGCAGTTGCTCGGCGAAAGCCTGCTCCTTTCCCTGCGCGGTAGCCAGCTCCTGCATCCCCTCCTCCAAATAATGTACTGCCTTCTGGACATCCTCCTTTCCACAGTCCGGCTGATCTAAGAGGGTCGCAATCAACAACTCATTTTCATATTTTCTTTCAGAAAATCCTTCTTCCCGATTGTATTCATAAAATGCGGCAAGACATTCATTTAAACTCTTCGTATCCGTTGTGAATTCTGTCTGTAGTTTGCATAGTTTTAAAAAAAACTGCTTTTCCGGATATGCCTGTCCATCCAATCGTTCGAAATATCGTTTTGCCTCTTTATAGTTATTCTGTAACTCAAAATAATTCCTTGCAGCCTCATAAAGAAACTGTTGTTCCGTCGCCTCACTCAAACAGCCGCTATTTAAGTAACCGCAGATAATTTTGATGCCTTCCTTTGTATAATCGCCTCCCTCCATGTGATCTCTTACTTCTTCCAGCATTCGTTCTGCAGCCGCGCGCTGTTTCTGTCCTGCATCATATTGCTGCATAAGCGGCAGGATTAGCATGAAAAACAGAATTAATAAAATGATGAAAGTGGATATTTTTTTTGTTTTGTGATTGTTTTCTCTGATTTGTTTGATAGCAGAAAGGAGTTCTTCATCATTTTGAAATCTCCTTCTTTGATTTGTATGGATACATCGCAATAAGAAATATTTGAACTTCCGTTTGATTGTATGATCTTTTCTTATATTTTTTGCCTGAACGGACAGATTTAAATCGGGCATACGTCCACTCAGCATCGCGTAAAGCGTCATGCCGAATGCAAAAAAGTCTGTCTGTGGGCCAAGCACACTGCCTTCTCTTGTATGATATTGTTCCGGTGCTGCATATCCCGGTGTTCCGAATTCACAATTCCCCTCGGCGATCCGCTGTGCAATACCAAAATCAATCAATATTAAGGAACCATCCGGCTTCACCATGATATTTTCCGGTTTTAAATCCAGATACAGAATCGGCGGCTCTCTTTCATGCAAATACCGTAGGGCACCCGCAAGTTCCACCGACCACGCAAGCACTGTTATATCCGGTATTTTTCTATGCTGTAGCAGAACATCAAGGGAAATGCCGTCGATATAGTCACTGACAATAAAGTAGCAGGTCGTTTCCTGCCAAGCATCTACAATACGCGGAAACATCCGATAATCAAGCTGCTTCATCATCAAAACTTCATGTTCCGCAAGACGTGCGCTGATTCCTTTTTTGTATAGGATCTGCTTGACAGTCCACCACTTCCGGATATTTAAATCAACCGCAAGATAAACGCAGCTTGTCCCGCCTGCTCCGAGCTGTCCTGTAATCCGATAACGACCCTTAAGCATCGTTCCGTTTTCGAGCATCTTCTCACCTCTATCCTATTATCAAAGTACAAAAATGGTGAATGCCTGACCGAATGGTCCGATGTGCACTCCCGATATGAAATAATCTGTACCAGTATCCTATAATATACAGACATATTTGTCAAGAGGTCATTTCAGTTTTTCGTAAATAACCGCGCAATGTCATTATACATGACAAATACCATGAGCAGCATCAAAAATGCAATTCCGACAAAGTGAACCATGCCTTCCTTTTCCGGGCTGATCGGCTTTCTCCTGATCGCCTCAACAAACAAAAATACGAGCCGACCGCCATCAAGAGCGGGAATCGGAAGCAGATTCATGACTCCAAGATTCGCGGAAAGCAAGATCGCCATATCAAGCATCGACAGCGTAATGGTAGAAACACCGCCCTGTTTTGCGGAATCAAACACTTCACCTACAACAACCGTCATCCCAATCGGACCGCTCAGCTGGTCTGCTGCCACCCGACCCGTCACAAGCATCTGCAGGCTCTTTAACGTCATCTTAATTTGATACCGCACATAATAA
>CAZBRY010000128.1:0-4795 GCA_964494285.1 uncultured Lachnospiraceae bacterium | reverse complement strand
GTCTTGACAGGCGTTTTGCTGCCCGTGAAAGCACCAAAAGCAAACCCATACAAATACCGTCCGTCCTCTTCGCTATATTTCGGCGTGATATCTGCAATGTGTTTTACGCCATCTCTATCATAAGTAAAGCGCACTGTCTCTCCGGTACTAAACTGTGTATTTAAAATGACCTCCGGATAAAGATATACCCGTTCGTCATCCATTTTCAGGATAATATCACCCTCTTCAAGTCCCAACGCTTCGGCGGCTCCGCCTGCAGTCACACTCTTAAGCTCTGTCGTCGGATAGCCGGTAGCTCCTACCACAAAAAGTGCAAGAATAAATGCGAGAATAAAATTAAAAATAGGTCCGGCTGCAATTGTCCCGATCCGCGCCCATACATTTGCCTTAAGGAAGGAGCTTTCCGCCAAGTTCTCCGGGTCTTCATCATCAAAAACACAGGCGCCTCCAAGCGGGATTGCCTTGATACTGTATTTCGTCCCGTTTTTGGAGAATCCAATGATTGTCGGCCCAAATCCGATGCAAAACTCTGTCACAGCAATCCCATTTGCTTTCGCAATCAGAAAATGCCCCAGTTCATGTGAAACAACAATAATACAAAATATGAATACCGCTAATATCACTTTCAAACTACCACCTGCTTTCAATAAATTCATAAGCTTCCTGCTCCGCATCCAATATTTCGGATACCGCCGGATTTTTAATTAACTGATGATGTTCCATGGACTGCCCGATTATATCCGGAATATCCAAAAACCCAATTTTTTTATTCAAAAATAATTCGACTGCCTTTTCGTTGGCCGCATTAAAAATTGTCGGCATTGTGCCGCCTGCATCCGCCGCTTCAAACGCAAGCTTCAAACCTGTGAATGTCTCAATATCCGGCGCTTCAAACGTCATTTGTGATAGCTTGTAAAAATCAACATGCTCTGTGGCAAGCGCCCTTCTGTCCGGATAAAACAACGCATACTGAATCGGCAGCTTCATATCCGGCATACCAAGCTCTGCCATAATCGCGCCGTCCACATATTCGACCATCGAATGGATGATACTCTGCGGATGCACGACAACCTGGATGCGATCAAGTAAAACTCCAAACAGCCACCTCGCCTCCATGACCTCCAGCCCCTTATTTACAAGTGTCGCAGAATCGACCGTAATTTTTCTGCCCATTGACCAGTTTGGATGCTTAAGGGCATCCTCAACCGTCATCCTGCTCAACTCTTCCTTCGTTTTCCCTCGAAAAGGACCGCCGGAGGCTGTCAGCAGAATCTTATTGATACGCGCCGGATTTTCGCCGTTGATCGACTGAAAAATCGCACTGTGCTCGCTGTCCACAGGCAGAATCTGAACCCCGTTCCTTTTGGCAAGCGGCATAATCAGATGCCCTGCCGTCACAAGTGTCTCTTTATTAGCAAGGGCAATGTGTTTACCCGCCTCAATCGCCGCGATTGTCGGGCGAATACCAATCATACCTACCATCGCCGTCACTACCGTATCAACTTCCGGAAGCGTCGCCGCTTCCAGCATCCCGTCCATACCGCTCAGCACCTTTGTCGGTAAGTCAGCAATACTCTCTTTTAAGCGTTTTGCTGCCTCCTCCTCATAAATGACCGCAATCTTAGGAGAAAATTCTCTGATCTGCCGCTCTGCCAAAGTAATGTTAGAGCCGGCCGCAATGGCTGAAACCTGCAAATCCTGATTTGCTCTTACAATATCCATCGTCTGTGTGCCAATGGAGCCTGTTGAACCCAATACTGCTATTTTTTTCATAAATAACCTCATGATATTATTGTATTTTATAATCATCCTCAACATGTGGGAAATTCCATAGAATATTACCTAATGCATAAAAATAACCGCAAGAAAATAGATCAGAGGCGCGGTAAAGATCACGCTGTCATACCGATCCAAAATTCCGCCATGGCCCGGAATGAGCTTTCCGTAATCTTTGATATTATGGTTACGCTTAATCGCCGATGCAGATAAATCGCCGATCTGGGAAACAATCGCCCCTGACGCACCAATCATAACGAACAACCCTATCATATTCTGGTCCGATATCAATTTCTCCACAAAGAAATACGCAAATACTGCTGCCACAAGAGCGGCTCCCCCAATTCCGCCAATTGAACCTTCGATCGACTTCTTCGGGCTAAGGACCGGCGCCAGCTTATGACGCCCGCATAGCATACCCGTACAATAAGCGCATGTATCACAAATCCATGATCCAATAAAAATTAACCATACTGTATATTCTCCATATTTAAGGTTTCTAGTAAAATAAATAAACGAAAGCATCACCGGTACATAAATAAATCCAAAAAATGCATTAATCACCTGCGATGCTTCATATTTCGGAAACAGAAAGACATAGACGGCCATCAGAAGCACAAATACTAAAACAATTACTAACAGCAAATACCGCTCCAGATCTTTTGCAAAATAGCCTGTCACATAAAAGGCAATTGACCCGAAAACCGTAACCGCTTCGATTAAATTGATACCCTTTTCCTGCACCCTGATACCGACTGCCCGATTAAATTCGTATAGCCCGATTAAGGAAATTAATAGTAGCTCTGCAGCTAAAATGGGGCCGCCAATCAAATTTACCACAACTGTCAGTATGACAATTACGATACTACTGCACAATCTTGTAAAAAACATATTATGCCTCCTTTACTCCACCGTAACGCCTGTCTCTGCCGTTATAATCCTCAATCGCCTTCATAAGCTCTTCTTTGGAAAAATCCGGCCAGTGTACCGATGCAAAATAAAATTCCGTATACGCAAGCTGCCATAACAGGAAATTAGAAATACGCTGTTCGCCGCTCGTACGAATCAGAAGGTCGGGAGCCGGAATTCCGGACGTATCCAAATAGCTTTCAAACAATTCCTTCGTGATCTCTCCTTCTGGAATCGTTCCCTTTTGCATGTCTCCAAGAATATGATTCATCGCACGTAGCATTTCGTCCTGACTTCCGTAGTTTAAGGCCACTTGAAAATGAAGCCCCGTATTGTTCTTCGTTGCCTCCTCCAGCTCTGCGATCTGCCTTTGCAAATCATTGGCGAGTGCGCTCTTTTCTCCAATAACCTTGACACACATCTGGTTTTTTTCCGCGGTTTTTAGGCAGGTCTTCATATAATTTCTAAGAAGCCTCATCAATGCATCCACTTCATCCTGCGGCCTCGACCAGTTTTCCGTAGAAAACGCATAGACAGTCAGATATTGCACACCCATTTTATAGGCTTCCTCACAAATCATCTCCACATTCTTACTTCCCTGCACATGGCCATAATTGCGCGGCATCCCTTTGCTTTTCGCCCATCTTCCGTTTCCGTCCAAAATAATCGCAATGTGATTTGGCACCTTCATTTTGGGTAACCTCCATATAAAAAGCATCTTCAATATATTTAACAAAGGGACTCGACGGGATTACTTCGTCTTGTCCCCTGGTTGTTTCGGTTTTATACGGTGAGTATATCCTTGGACTTTTCATCTACCATTTCATCCAACTTCTTAATATACTTATCGGTAAGCTTTTGAAGCTCCTCTTCCAATTGCTTGATCTCATCCTCCGAGACATCCTCTTTGGAAAGCTTCTTAAATGCATCGTTTCCATCCCTGCGAACATTTCTGATTGCCACTTTATCTGCCTCGCCCTTTTTCTTTACTTCCTTAACGAGATCTTTTCTTCTCTCCTCTGTCAGCTCTGGGAAAACCAACCGGATCACCTGCCCGTCGTTTGTCGGGTTAATTCCAAGGTCAGACATCTGGATTGCCCTTTCAATATCTTTTAACAGGTTCTTTTCCCACGGCTGAATCTGGATCATACGAGGCTCCGGAATCGAAACATTGCCTACCTGTTGAATTGGTGTCGGCGTACCGTAGTAATCAATTCTAAGCTTATCAAGCACATGCGGATTAGCGCGTCCTGCACGAATCGATGAAAATTCCGATGCAAGATGTTCCACCGTCTTTTTCATTTTTTCCTCAAATTCGATTAGTTTTTCATTCATAACGTTTTCCTCCCAATTTTATACAGTTACCTTTGTACCATTAAATTTTCCATTCATCATATTGACAATACTGTTCTCCTCATTTAGGCCGAACACATACATTGGCATTTTATTTTCCATTGCAAGAATGGAAGCAGTCATATCCACTACCTGCAGTTTCTTTTCAATCACTTCCTCAATGGAAATTTCCTCATACTTTTTCGCTTCCGGATAAACCTTCGGGTCGCAATCATACACCCCATCAATCGATTTTGCAAGTAAAATTCCTTCCGCATCCACCTCGACCGCTCGTAGCACAACGCCGGTATCCGTCGAAAAATAAGGATGTCCCGTTCCACCCGCAAAAAATATAACCATTCCTTTTGCAAAATATTTATTCGCACGATCCTTTGAAAAAAGTTTCGTAAAGGAACCACATGCAAACGGTGTCAGAATGCTCGTCATCATTCCGACCGATCGAAAGATTTCGGAAACATAGATGCAGTTCATGACTGTCGCCAACATTCCAATCTGATCCGCCTTCGTACGGTCAATATGTTCGCTCGTACGCCCTCGCCAGAAGTTACCTCCGCCAATTACAATGCCTACTTCTATTTGCTTTTCGGTAAGTGCTTTCACCTGAAATGCAACCTTCCTAATTGTCTCTTCGTCAAATCCGGTTTTCCTCGATCCGGCAAGCGCTTCGCCGCTTAATTTTAACAATACTCTTTTCATACAAATATCCTTGCCTTTATTATGCTTTTTTTGTCTTTGCCTCTTTTGCTTCCTGATCATC
>CAZBRY010000127.1:0-6958 GCA_964494285.1 uncultured Lachnospiraceae bacterium | reverse complement strand
TTCCAGAACCGACGGCATGTTTGAAAAAGCATTTGCGAAGTTTCCCAAGGACGAATTTTATAAGATCACCGGAAACCAGTTTATGGAGATCAATACGGCTTTTCAGCTCGTGGCGCTGTTGGAAAAGCGGCCGGAAATATTAAAACGTGCCGATAAGCTTCTGTTGATGCCGGATCTATTTAATTATTTTTTGACGGGAGAAAAGGGCGCGGAATATTCCATCGCATCGACGACACAGCTTCTGGATGCGAAAAACCGCAAATGGTCGAGGAAAGTTATGGATGCGCTCGGCATTCCAAGCCGCATTTTCCCGGAAATTATTCCGAGCGGTACGGCGCTTGGAAGAGTCTCAGTGGATATCTGCGAAGAGCTTGGGCTGGAAACGGCGCCCGAGGTCGTCGCGATCGCGGGGCATGATACGCAGAGCGCGTTAGTCAGCATCCCGGCGATGGAAGAGGAGTTCATTTTCATTAGCTGCGGCACGTGGTCGCTGTTTGGCACCGAGCTTGCCGAGCCGCTGATCAACGAGGACTCCGCCCGTTTAAACATCACAAATGAGGGCGGCTACGGCGGTAGGATTTCCTTCTTGAAAAATATCATCGGCTTATGGCTCATTCAGGAGAGCCGCAGGCAGTGGGCGAGAGAAGGGAAGGAATACGGCTTCGGCGAGCTGGAAACAATGGCAAAGCAGGCAAAGCCTTTCAAATGCTTCATCGATCCGGACGCGCCGGAATTTGTGCCGAGCGGGAACATCCCGCGAAGGATCCGGGAATACTGCCGGCGGACCGGACAGGAAATGCCGGAAACGGAAGCGGAAATCGTCCGCTGCATCGACGAAAGCCTCGCGTTTAAATACCGGGATACGTTGCAGGAGATCAAGGAATGTACGAAAAAGGAATATGAGACGGTTTATCTTGTCGGCGGGGGCTGTCAGAGCACCCTTTTATGTCAGATGACGGCGGATGCCTGCCATACGAAGGTGTCGGCGGGGCCGGTAGAGGCGACCGTATATGGGAATGTTGTGCTGCAGCTCATCGCTGCAGGCGCTATTCAGGATATCGGAGAAGCGAGGCGGATGATCGCCAAATCGCCCGACATTTCCGTCTATGAACCGCAGGGCGCTGCGGAATGGGAAGCGGCCTACGAGCGGTATTTAGCAGTAACTCATTCATAATGAAAAAACAGAGTGTCGGTAAAAGCAGTTTGACTGGCACTCTGTTTTCGACTATTATAGCAATAAGGGAAACGATACACGGATGCGGAAGCGAATCGATAAGCGCCGCACAGGACGGGGAGGCCGCCATGTACAAGGTGATTTTTGTTGATGATGAAATATTGATCAGGGAAGCGGTATCCGAAAATACGCCGTGGAGCGAGACTGGCTTCGTGCTGGCAGGCACGGCGGAAAACGGCAGGGAGGCGATCAAGCTGCTGGAGCAGGAGCGTCCCGATCTCCTGCTGACAGACATCCGTATGCCGATCATGGACGGGTTGGAATTGTCCGCCTATGTGCAGGAGCATTTTCCGGATACGAAGGTCATGATCATCAGCGGACATGATGAATTTGAATATGCGAAACGGGCATTGAAATACGGCGTCTCGGAATATATTCTGAAGCCGATTACAGCGGACGAGCTGTGCGTGGAGCTTTTAAAGATCAAGGAGAAGCTGGATTCCTTAAACAGCGAGCGGGAAAATGTGAAAAAAATCCAGCGCGCCTACAATGAGAATCTGCCGATGCTGCGGGATTTATTTTTAAACCGGGTGATCGAGGGGAACGGCGCGAGGAACGATCTGTTAGAGCAGCTTGCTCACTTTAATGTGAAGCTGTACGGCAGTTTTCAGGCGATATGCATGGTCGTCAAGGAGGATTCCTCGGGATTTTTTGAAGAATACGGGGATATGAACAAGGATATCATTGAGTTTGCCATTTACAATATTTCCAATGAAATTATGGAGCAATATGTACAGGCGAACTGTTTTCGGAATATGAACGACCAGACGGTGTTCCTCTGCACGGCGGACAGCGAGAAGGGCTTACAGGAGCTGATTGAGGAAATCGGCGGCCGCATTATCATCGAAATGCAAAAATGCATGAAAACAAAGGTCAGCATTCTCGTGGGCGACACGGTGAAGGAACCGTATGTATGGCAGCACTCTTATGAGAATGCGAAGCAGGCGGAGGAATTCCGCTTTCTGTTAGAGGATTTTGCGTTTGTCTACGGAAGGGATTTTGTCACGAAGACGGAGCATACGGGCATGAAAACCTCCGCGTGGAATGAACGGCTCGTACTTCTGATTAAGACAAACCAGTCGGAGGAGCTGAAAAAGGCCGTTGAGGAGTTATTTCAGGAATTTCGGGAAAAGCTTTTTGAGCGTAAGGTGATTTTTATTCATATCCAAAACATTGTGCTGACCGTTTTGATCACGCTTGAAGAAAGCGAGATGGATCTTGGAGGCAGCTTTGAAAAGGAAAGCGCTTTTATCAGTAAGCTGACCGAATACGAGCACCTTAGGGAAATCAAGGAGGAATTTTTAAATTACTGCCTTGCGCTTGCAAAGGGAATCGTCGGCAAGCGGGAAAGCGTCAATCAGAAGCAGGCGGTCCTTGCGCTCGATTACATCGAAAAGAATTATATGAACGCGGGCATGTCGCTTAATACGGTATGCGAATACTTAAGTGTATCGACAAGTTATTTCAGCACTATTTTTAAAGCCTATACGGGGGAGACGTTCATAGAGACACTGACCCGTGTCCGCATTGAAAAAGCGAAGAAGCTGCTGAAAACAACAAGCCTGAAAAATTATGAGGTCGCTTTGGAGGTCGGCTACAGCGATCCGCACTATTTCAGCAGTATCTTCAAAAGACAGACTGGAAAAACGCCGGGAGAATACGCGAAAAGCGTGAGAAACTAGTATGCAGGAAAAGAAAAGACAGTTTCAGCTTGGATTTAAAAGTATCAGAATGACAATGCTCGTTTGGTTCGCTGCTCTGATTGCGGTGACCGTGCTTATTTTGGCGTTCATTTCCGTGCAGCAGATCGAAAAGGCGCTGTTTGAAACATCTACGGATTACACGATGCAGCTCGTTACGATGGTCAATTCCGACATCGATTCCTATATTTCCAATATGGAAAATCTGGCGGAGCTCGTTTTGAATAATTCAAACGTCGGCAGCTATCTGTACGGAAAGAATGGAAAAGCTGTACGGGATGAAAATGCGGCGGCGATCGGAGAACAATTTGAGCTTTTGCGGGATACGAGGGACGACATTTATAATATCGGCATCGTAGGAAAAAACGGACGCTATTTTATCAACCGGCAAAATGTCACGATCAACCCGTATGCGAAAATAGAAGGGATGGACTGGTATACGAAGGCCATTTCAGGAGAAGGGGAAATCACCTCCTCTCATGTGCAGAATATCGTGTTGAACGAATACAAATGGGTGGTGACGTTGAGCCGCGGCATCATGAATCCGCAGACAGGGCGGGCCGAGGGAGTGCTTTTCATCGACTTAAACTATTCTTCGATCAGCATCCTTTGCGAAAAGATCAGCCTTGGCGCGAAAGGTTACGTCTTTATTCTGGATGAGGACGGCAGCGTCATTTACCATCCGAAGCAGCAGCTTTTATATAACGGCCTGTTCGATGAGGGGATCGACAAAATATTGAGCACGCCAAAGGGCGGCAACGGCAATTTTTTATCCGACGACGGCAAGCGCCTTTATACGGTCACCAAATCCGAAAAGACGGGCTGGTCGGTCGTCGGCGTCACGTATTTGGACGAGCTGCTTTCCAGAAGTGAGGAAATCCAAAAGCTTTATATCGTGCTCGCGATTTGCCTGATTGCGGCTGCAACCGTGATTTCAATGATTTTATCCTCGGCCATCACGAGGCCGATCACGAAGCTGCGCAGCACGATGAAGCAGGTCGAGCAGGGAAATCTGGAAACGCAGATGCAGTTTCCGAGAGCCGGAAATGAAATACGGGATCTGATCGCCTCCTTTAATGTCATGGTCGGACAGATCAAGGAATTGATTCAGAAAAATAAAGAGGAGCAGGACGAAAAGCGCAAGAGCGAATTTAAGGCGCTGCAGGCGCAGATCAATCCGCATTTTTTATATAATACGCTGGATTCCATTATCTGGATGGCGGAGAGTGCGAAAAATAAAGAGGTTATTTATATGACGTCGGCGCTCTCGAAGCTGCTTCGAAAAAGCATCAGCAACCAGAAGGAAATTGTGACGGTTGCGGAAGAAATCGAATATGTGAGCGAATATTTGAAAATTCAGCAGATGCGTTACCACGACAAGCTCGAATATGAAATCAACGTCGAGGATGAGGTCATGCGCTGCCCCATCGCAAAGATTGTGCTGCAGCCTCTTGTGGAAAATGCGATTTATCATGGGATTAAGACGAAGGAAGGGAAAGGCCGCATCACGATCACCGGCTCCGTCGAAGGAGAGGAAGCCGTTTTACGGATCCACGACAACGGCGTCGGCATGGATGCGAATACGCTCGCACATATTTTTGACGGCAATAAGGGAGACAGCATCAGCAAGGTAGGCGTCCGTAATGTAAACAGCCGCTTAAAGCTGTATTACGGAGAACGCTACGGATTAAAATACAACAGCAGCGTCGGGCATGGCACGTATGTAACGGTTACGGTGCCTTACGAGGTGCGGCAGACAGGAGGCGGACGTGAAGAAGACGGTAAAGAGTAAATGGAAGCTGCTCCTGTTGATCGCGGCCCTCATCGGGGCGGGAGTCGGCAGCATTTTTCTGTTCACCCAGGATGCGGATGCGCCCATTTCTGTCATCTATATTCCGAAAACCGAGATTTCCAGCAATGACTTCTGGTCGTCGGTTTTAGCCGGCGCGGAGATGGCGGCGAAGGAAAATAATGTAAATCTGGAAATCACATCTCCTACAGATGAGCTGCATGTGGAGGAGCAGAATGGACTGATTTTGGAAGCGATCAAAAAGCATCCCGATGTTATCGCTGTTTCCCCATCCTCCAGAAGTGAAAATAATGAAGCGCTGTCAGCGGTGAAGGCGGCGGGGATCAAGCTGATTTTTATCGATTCGAAAACGGATGAGGAAATACAGGATGTCTGTATTTCTACGGATAATGTCGCGGCCGGACGGAAGATGGCCGAACCGATGCTGCCGACGCTTAGCAAAGAATCCAAGATCGGCATCGTATCTCATGTCAGGAATTCCTCCACTGCCGAAGAGCGTGAGCGCGGTTTCCGGGAAGGCTTGGGCGATTATGCGTCGCAGGTGGTAGACGTCGTCTACAGCAATTCGATGAAGGAAGTCGGCCTTAAGGTGACAAAGGAGCTTTTAATGAGAGAACCGGATATTACTTATCTGGCCTGTCTGAATGAGGATTCTGCGGTCGGCGCGGCAAGGGCGGTCAAGGAGCTCGGCATGGAGGAGCAGATCTGCATTGTCGGCTTTGATAATTCTACGGAAGAGATTATCAGACTTGAGGAAGGTGTTTTTTCCGCAATCGTCGTACAAAAGGCGTTCAGCATGGGGTATCTTGGAATTGAAAATGCGGCAAGGCTCGCGAGGGGCGAAACAGTGGACGCTTATATTGATTCCGGTTCCGTATTGATCACGAAGGAAAATATGTATAAGGAAGAAAATCAGGAGCTGCTGTTTCCGTTTTATTGAAAACTGCCGTTATGAAAATAGGAATAGCTTTTAAAATGGAATAGCTGGAAAATAATATGAATTTCCACATAAAACACATGAAAATAATGTTGTTTTATGTGGAAATTTTCTTTATAAAGATCAATATCTCAGATTGGTATTTAGAATTGGTGTAAAATATTCACCATTCCATGGAAGATATTCTATTAAATTATTCATTTTCTTGTCATATAATATTCACATATTAAACGATGCCGCGCCAAACGAAGTGAAGTGCGCATCAGGTCATGAATATATGAAGCAATTCATGATGGGTAGGAAATAGAGGAGGAAAAAAAGGTGGAGAAGATTAAGAACAACCCAATCGTTAGAAAAATAGGATTTAACAGAATCGTGCTTTGCGGTGTTTTGATTTTAATGTATATTCTGTTCGCAATCTTAAGCCCTACGTTTTTAAGCTATTCCAGAATTCTCAGCGCTTTGAATTATGCGTACTTTTTAGGCTTTTTGGCGCTGGGTGTTACGTTTGTAATAGGTACGGGAGGAATTGACTTTTCTATCGGTCCGGTCATGTTCTGCGCGGCACTGATTTCAGGACAGATGCTGACAAAGTCAGGCGTGGCGCTTCCGATTTGTTTATTGGTCAGTATTATCGTAGGACTTTTGTTCGGCGTTATAAACGGATGGCTCGTGGCTTACCGGGGTTTGCCTTCCTTTATTACCTCGATGGCGATCATGATGCTGGCAAAGGGCGTCGGTTCCGTATTTACAAAGATCCAGTCCGTGAGCTGGCCGCAGTCCTCTCAGCCGGGCGGTTGGTATAAAAACCTCGTCAAGATCAGAATCGGTACGACACAGCTTCCGACAGGACTCCTTGTTTTGATCATCGCCGCAATTATTTGCGCGATCGTGCTGAACAAGACGAGGATCGGACGTTACATATTATGCATCGGCGACAACCGGGAAGCAGTCAGGCTGTCCGGCGTCAATGTAAAGAAGTGGGAAATGATCGCTTACATCATCTGCGGAACGCTCGCAGGCGTTGCAGCCATCTTCTATGTAGGCGCGTATACGACCGTACAGCCCGGACTTGGCGATACGTTTAACAACGAAGCGATCGCAAGCTGCGTTATGGGCGGCACGTCCATGGCGGGCGGTATCGCTTCCATCGGAGGTACCTTTATCGGAGTCATGATTATTTCGCTCTTACAGGAGGGCATCCTTGCAATGGGCTTCCAGAAGGATTACCAGTATGTGCTGACCGGTATTATCGTGTTGATTGCAGTATATGCGGA
>CAZBRY010000126.1:0-7043 GCA_964494285.1 uncultured Lachnospiraceae bacterium | reverse complement strand
ATATGCCGGCTGCGTCGTATCCTCCGGTCCGCTCAACAGATAACTTTTTGGCGTATTGATCCCGTTCATAACGAAAAGCTGCTTTGAAATGGCCTTATCCATCGCAAGCGCGCTGCTCAGCGAATCTGTTCCCGTGTATTTGATGTCAAACAAATCGAAGGCTGCCTGAATCTTTCCATTTTCCCCGCAGTCTCCGTGAAGTGCCATAAACACCAGATCCGCCTTTTGGCAAATCGAAATGACATTTTCTCCAAACAGCACATCCTTCCTCAACGACTTCACCTGTGCGATATCCGGTGCAGTTTCCCCAACTGGGGCGACCTCTTTGATCCAATCCGTGTCCGCCTCGAAAACTGTATCGACGTTTCCCTCATAGCCCAAAAATACATCCAGTAAAATCGCCTGATGCCCGTTTTCCTTGAGTGCTTTATAAATCTGCGTGCCCGAGCTTAAGGAAACATCTCTCTCCATACTGATGCCCCCTGCCAAAACTACAATTTTCATAATGCTCCTCTTCCTTTCTAAATCAATTTCCTATTATGATTCACTGTTAAGTATGTAAGAATAAATCAATCCAGATAAAATAAATGCCTCTGGTTCCTCATAATATATGGATCCAGTATCACCGGCATAGTTTATCATCAATGGATTTCTTCCATACAAATATTCCAAATGCCATCCCGCCGCATTCACATAATCCACACTTTTACTAACAATGTTTGCAAGCGTTAAAAGCCTTGCATTGGAAAACGCCAGTTGCACACTCCCTTCATTATATGTATCTCCAACCGCCGCTAGGTATCCATCCTGTTCCGATTCATTCACAATCGCAATCGCATCATCAAATAAGGCCTTCATCATTCGATTGCTGAGCTTCAGCTCCGTTTGATAGGAAGTTGTCAGATAAGCAAGAGAACCCAGGTATCCCGTTTCCTCCTCAGAAAATCCTGTCGGAATCTCTCCGCTTGTTTCGCTTTTTACAATAGAAAGATAGGATGTTTCACCCGTCAGCTTATAAAGCTGCGCAGCCGCCCAGTAATGCTCGTCCCTCACATTTTCCTGTTTATCCTGCTTCCCCGCATATTCCCATGCAAGGATAGCACACTCACGGCATTTAGCAGCATAGTCTGCATCAAAGTCCTCATAAGAGTCCGCAAACATCGAAAACACCGCCGCATACCGATAGGTCTGTGCCTGCGTAATAGGATCGCCTGCCGTAACACTTCCTGTCTTCTCATTCTGGCAGGCAGACAGCCTCTCAATTTCCTTCTTAGCGAGTGTCAGCAGCTCCGGCGTTCCGCTGTCTGCCGTGGCTGCTGTAAAAAACTCATAGGTCAAAAGCCAGTCGGTCGTCTGCATGATACTTCTGTTAAGCTGAATCCCATCAGATATCTCTGTTTTGCGATCTGAAAAGTACTGTTTTCGTTCCTCCAAAAGTCGCGAATAATGCTCCTTTTCAATCATAAAGGAAGCGGAGCTTCCTTGATTTTTTGTACGAATATAATAGGTACCTGGATTCTTAAGAGAGCTGAAATCGCCGCGAGCATTTATCTCCCCGTTCTTTTTATTTTGCTTTACTTCCACAATATAACCTGAAAAAATAGTTTCCTCTGTCTTAGTATCCACCACTTCAAAAGTCTCATCTAACTCCTCACCTCTGAATATAGCTATTTTCTCACCAGTACTTTCATACCCTGAAAGATTAACAAGCGCCTCCCGCGATACTTCCTCTTCTCCTTCATATGCAATCGCTCCCAGCGCCGTCTCTGTTTCGGCATTTTCTACCGAATGAAGCTCCACCACCGCTTGCGCTTTGGGCTCCGCATTCAGCAAGGATACAACACTGTCCACAATAACATTCTCGCAGCCGCACAATGTTAGCGTCATCAACGCTGCGCCTGCCGCCATCCAAATTTTTCTCCTGCTCATTCTGCCGCCCCCTTGCACTTCCCGGGAAGACTTCTCTTCTTTATCACAAATACTCCGGCCAACCCCAGCACTGCGATGGCAAAAGTACCGATTGCAAAGCCCTGCGCAAACGTGCCATCATAAACGACTGTCAGACTGCCTTGCATCTGATCGCCAAGAAAAATCCGGCAAAAACCATTATCTCCTTCATCCGTGACGGGCAGCTTCGTCTTTGCGCCATTCTCATCTATTAGGTACGCTGAATAGCCTTTATAATAAATAAATGGAATATCCACATATGCATAATTCTTTTCAATCGGAA
The DNA here is from genome assembly GCA_964494285.1 of uncultured Lachnospiraceae bacterium. Classification (GTDB taxonomy): domain Bacteria; phylum Bacillota; class Clostridia; order Lachnospirales; family Lachnospiraceae; genus JAEYFP01. Next base: position 4,813 of record CAZBRY010000126.1, on the reverse strand, counting down.
CCGTAATTGCATTCTTTATCCGTTCAAAAGCAATTGCCTCTCCCGTATCAGAAAGCAGCTGCCCGCTCTTTGCAACAAGTGCCTCTACCTCTGTGACAGTCTGCGGCAGCCATTCACCCGCAATGACGTTCGCCGTATACGGTTGATACATATAGTAGTCATCCGAATAATCATAATAGCCCTCCGTATTTTTAGAAAGGCTGGTCAATGCGCCCGCGGACATCACAAAAAGCACGAGCAGCAGTGTCATCTTTTCAAGGGGAATTATGGTATCTCTTTTCGTACAGCAAAATAAAATCAGCGCATCTGCCAGAGAAAAAAGCACGGAACTCATAATAAAAAAGCGCCACGGAAACTGAACAAACAATAAATAAATTCCAATCCGATCCCAGGGAACAAGATCGGTCGCGAGAAGCGCGAACAACATGCCCGCCGCCGTCAGGCAATCGGAAAAGCCTAACAGCTTCTCATTTTGTACGTCCTTTTTTAAAAAAATACGGGGAAGCCAGAACAATAAAAGCAGGAATCCGAGGGAAGGGAATATCGGATAAAGAATCTCTGCAAAACGAACTGCCTCGTTCACAGGTTCCATCCACGGAATGCTGACATAAAACTGCGTCGATAAAAGCTGTTCCATCACCGGAAGCCAGTAAAAAATTGTGACAGCCGCCGTCAAAGCCGCCGTCAAGGCAACTCTCCCGATCAACATCGGCTTTTTCGCAAACACACGCCATTTCAAGAGAAATGCAGCAATTCCAAGCGCCAGACACATCACAAACGTACTTGTATGGCAGAGCAGCACACCGCCAAAGCCAACGCCGAGTACCCATGGCTTGTCCATCTCCTCGTAAAGAACATTGTAAATGCCGTAAATGACAAACGGAAGAAAAATAAACGCGGTATATTCACCAGCCGCGCTTCTAATATAGACATCATCCATATGATACTGGCACAGCGTCAGTAAAACACCCGCAGCTGCCCCCGCATAACGGGAGCCAGTCATCCGCTTGATACAATAATAGGCCGCCCCGTAACAAAGAAAAAGGCACAGCGCAATGAACAAGTGGTAGCTTGCATTAATGCCTACGCCGCATACACGCAGAAGTGCTGGAAAATATAATAAAAAATCAGGGTAAAATAAGGAACTGGCATATCCTGCTCCGCCAAAAAATAATACATTGATCTTTAAGAACGGCCTTCCCATCAAAATACCCTCCTTTAGACTCTCAATCCGAAGGAGGTGATATTCCACATCATGCCCGTTTATGCAGTAGCGGGAAATCAGCGGGCTGCACGCGATCAGCATCGTTATAAGAAATATGACCGCCACAATTCTGTTTTCCTTATCCTGAAAATACGCTTTCATAATCATCCTCATGCTTTTGCAGTCTTTATTATACTTCCTTATTCTGATTTTCACAAGGAAAATGAATCCTTCCACATTATTGCGCTACAAGCTCCGAGAAAGAAAATGTGACATCATTTCCGTCATTATCAATATTGACCGTGTAACTTTTCGTCTGATACCCGGTCTTGCTCAGTGTGATTACATGAGAGCCGGTCACCTTCGTCGTACTGATCGGTGCAATTCCAATGTAATTTCCATCCAGATATACCTCAACACCCGAGGGCTCTTCTACATACACCTTTTTATTTTCCGATAAAACGGTCGTTGAACTGGAGGAGCTGGTCGTACTGCTCGAGGAGGAACTGCCCGATGAGCTGCTGGCGCTGCTTGATGAGCTGCTTTGGCTGCTCGTGGAGCTTGAGGACGAAGCATTTTCCGTTTCTTCCGTTTCTTCCATTTCTTCATCCAGCGTAATATCAATACTGGCAAACTCCGAACCAACCTTAATATTTGTTTCGATCGTTTCATAGCCGGGAAGCTCCGCCCGAATTTGATGAATGCCAAACTCTAGCGGAACACGCTCAGTAAAGTCCGTCATATCGCCATCAACGTAAAGTTGTGCGTAATCGGGCGTAATGTGAAAAATAATATGCCCAATCGCGACTTCTTCAATGTCAATCTCTGACAGGTCTATTTCCGTTTCCTGATCCCTGATTATTTTTATATTCTTCTGGCCTGCGTAACCTTTGTTCGTCAAGCGGACCGTATAGCTTCCCTCCGGAACAGGCAGCAGCATTTCCGATGTAATCGGCTTAATAACAGCCTGTCCCACCTCGATCCAGCCGCCGACAAAATACGCATCATTCAAAAGCCGAAGATACCCATGCCCCTTTTCTATCAGGATCGAACAAACCTTTCGATTATAGCCCTTGATCGTCAGCGTATCAAGCGTTGTAATATCCATAAGCAGCGCCGGCTTGCCGTCGGAGAAAATAACAAGATCATTTGTAAACTGATACTGCTCCTTCCCAATCTCTATCATTTTTTTCTTTTCATTGACAGAAAACTTCGTGACACCTGTATTCGTCCATGTATTGCCCGATATCTGGATTGTGTTCAGTCTCCGGCTATGGGTCGAATAAACAATATCCAGAATTTCACCGGCTTCCAACTGTTCCATCGAAAGGCTGTCACCATAGCGCCCCAAAACGGCTGTCCTGCCATCATAGGAAAGCTCCTGTTCCCTGCCGCCTGTCACCAAGCGGAGCCTCAGGTTCTTTTCTTTTGTGTCCTTCGCAAGCAAAATGACCGTATCTTCATTTGTCAACTTTTCTTCCTCTGCCGCCTCGGTCATTGTCATGCCGACCTCGTCGGCAACCTTGCTCTTCAAATATTCCGTTGCAATCAAATAGCATCCTATAAACGTCAACAGAATAATTGTCATAATCGGAACAATCGCTTTTTTCATCAGTACCTCTCTAACTGTTTTAAAAACCTTTCCCTCGCATCATTTTGGTTAACAAGTATCTTCAGCTTATCGATATTTTTATCCGGCACAAGCGCCTTATTAGAGTTATAATAATAATTGGCAATCTTCCAGAATTTCTCCGGGTAGGCAAGTCGAAAATACAGATTCCTTTTCTCCTCCTTAAGAAGAGGCATCTCCTCCTCATAGCTTTCCAGGAGAAAAAATCCCGTTCGCTCTTCCCAATTATTTTTCTCCAGTACTTTTCGCATGAATTGATATAAATCCTTGACTTTTGTATCAGCCAGGAACTTTTCAAAATTAATAATAGAAAGTCCCTGCTTACTAATCATAATATTATGATGAATATATTCGCCGTGACAAAGCTGGCCGCTTTCAAAAATCTCATGAAGAAAGGATTTCTCATCCCAGCCCGTCATACTGCTGTCCACTTCGAGCGCCTGTTCATAAAACAGGCCAAAATTCTTGATGAAATATAGTTCAAATTCTGATTTTTTACTCCTCGCCTGTATAAAATCTTTAATCTTCTTAAGCTCCCTTGTATGTTTTCCGGATTCGCATTTGATTGAGTGAAAATACATCGGAACCGTACAAAGCTGAGGAATCTGCATCATTTGGTGCAAAACAGCCAGGCTTTTGGCTGCCAGGCGAAGTTCCCCAAGATTCTTTACATCACATTCTCTTCCCTCACAGCAATCCTTCAGCACATAGGGGGTTCCCGATACATCCGTTGTCAGCAGACCGCCTTCTTTGTTGCGAACAAAAAAATCCACTCGAAAAGAGCCTTGTTTCCCAACATGCGAAAGCACCTCATCCTGCATTTGCAGCTTCGCAGCCGAACCGTGATATTCCCGCAGGATTTTTAAGCCCTGATTTGTTTCGCAAATAAGCGCACCGCGTCCCTTATAAGTCTTGCTTACTGTTAAATCATAGGCTTCCAGTATACTGCTTCCTTTATCGCCCACTCAGATCCCCCTCACCCGGTAATACATATTGTTTATCTATAGTTTGTTCACTACCTATCTTATGAGGGGGGTATAAAAAGTATGCTGATCTATCATTCCTTCTCCGTATTTATTTTAGAAAGCAAGTATTCCTTCGTATTGTGGGAAGGCTCCTCCAGTACATGTGAAAACAGCCTCTGCAGCTCATCTCCAAGCTCTTTGCCGGGCTGCAGTCCGGCTTCAATCAGATCCTTTCCAGTAACGGCAAGTGTCCTGATTGAGATGCAGTCACCATCCACAAGCACCTGTCGGTATCGCTGTTCAAATTCTGCCGTATACGCAAGCTTTTCTTCCCGTTTATAATCGCTCTGCGCAGCGATATCCGCCCTTTTTACGGCAAACAGCACCGGCATCAGTTCAGAGCCAATTTCAACAATCGCATGCCTCACACACGGCATTGTCAATTTGGGTCTGTAATCATGATATTTTACAAGCTTTGCTGTCTTGTAAAGCGTATCATTATCAAATTTTAACCGCCGCATAATCCGAACCGTCAACTCCTCGCTCCTAAGCGCGTGGCGATAAAAATGGGAAACTCCACGCTCGTCCACCGTATGCTCCTCAGGCTTCCCCATATCATGAAACAGCAGCGACAGCCGAAGCAGTTTCTTTTCCGTCTCGTCCAGATGCACATCCTCTGCGCAGGATGCCTGCAGCGCACAAAGCGTATGCTCCCCGACATCAAAAAAATGATAGGGTGTATTCTGCTCCGTTTCAAACATGCGATCAAGCTCAGGCAATATCACAGCGGTCACACCTGTTTTATAAGCAATGCGCAGTCTGTCCGGATGCTTTGACAGAAGCAGCTTCACAAGCTCTACACGAATCCGCTCGGCGCTGATGTGAACCAGCGTTGGTGCAAGCTCCCGGATCGCCCACTCGGTCCCTTCCTCTATTGCATAGCCAAGCTGTGCGGAAAATCGGATCGCCCGCAGAATGCGAAGCGCATCCTCCGTAAACCGTTCCGTCGCATTC
>CAZBRY010000125.1:0-7144 GCA_964494285.1 uncultured Lachnospiraceae bacterium | reverse complement strand
TATTCATACGAGATGGAACACCAAGCGGATTCAGAACAATGTCGACCGGGCGTCCGTTCGGAAGATATGGCATATCCTCTACCGGAAGTACGCGTGAAACAACGCCCTTATTACCGTGGCGTCCTGCCATCTTATCACCGACAGAAATCTTTCTCTTTTGTGCAATATAAATACAGACGGACTGATTTACTCCCGGAGGTAGCTCATCTCCATTTTCTCTTGTGAATATTTTAGCATCGACAATAATACCATATTCTCCGTGGGGCACCTTAAGAGAGGTATCCCTTACTTCTCTTGCCTTTTCACCGAAAATAGCACGCAACAGTCTTTCCTCTGCGGTGAGCTCGGTCTCTCCCTTCGGTGTAACCTTGCCAACCAAAATATCGCCTGCGCGAACCTCAGCGCCAATGCGGATAATACCCCTTTCATCTAGATCCTTCAAAGCTTCCTCACCGACACCCGGAACGTCTCTTGTAATTTCCTCCGGTCCCAGCTTCGTGTCGCGCGCTTCCGCTTCATGCTCTTCAATATGAACAGATGTGTACACATCCTCCTGAACAAGACGTTCGCTCAAGAGTACGGCATCCTCATAGTTATAGCCCTCCCACGTCATAAACGCAATCAGTGGGTTCTTTCCGAGAGCAATTTCACCGTTTGCAGTCGATGGGCCATCTGCAATCACCTGTCCGGCCTCCACATGCTCTCCCTTTACAACGATTGGTTTCTGGTTATAGCAGTTGGACTGGTTACTTCTCACGAACTTCGACAAACGATAGGTTTCCTTTGTCCCATCATCATAAGTCATCATGATTTCATCGGACACGGAACGATCAATCGTACCAGCCTTCTTTGCAATTACACATACGCCTGAATCCACCGCGGCCTTCGGTTCCATACCTGTGCCGACGACCGGCGCCTCCGCAATCAAAAGAGGCACCGCCTGACGCTGCATGTTAGAACCCATAAGGGCACGGTTTGCATCATCATTTTCCAGGAAAGGAATCAATGCCGTTGCGACGGAAAACACCATCTTTGGTGATACGTCCATGTATTCAAACATGAATTTGTCATATTCCTGTGTCTCGTCTCTATAACGGCCGGAAACAGAGTTCCTCATGAAATGACCTGTTTCATCAAGCGGCTCATTCGCCTGCGCCACGTGGTAATTATCCTCTTCGTCCGCCGTCATATAAACAACCGCATCCGTAACGACCGGATTTTGTGGATCGGAATGATCAATCTCCCTATAAGGTGCTTCTATAAATCCATATTCATTGATTCTTGCATAGCATGCCAGCGAGTTGATCAAACCAATGTTAGGACCTTCCGGCGTCTCGATCGGACACATTCTTCCGTAATGGGAATAATGAACATCTCGAACCTCAAAGCCTGCTCTGTCTCGCGACAGACCACCCGGTCCCAAAGCAGAAAGACGTCTCTTGTGTGTCAGTTCACCAAGTGGATTGTTCTGATCCATAAACTGCGAAAGCTGCGATGAGCCGAAGAACTCCTTCACCGACGCCGTAACCGGCTTGATGTTGATCAATGCCTGCGGGGAAATCCCCTCCAGATCCTGCGTCGTCATTCGTTCACGGACAACACGCTCCAGTCTGGAAAGACCGATCCGGTACTGGTTCTGCAAAAGCTCACCGACCGCTCTGATCCTTCTGTTGCCCAAATGGTCGATGTCATCATCCTTTCCGATGCCATATTCTAAATGAATATTATAATTAATGGATGCAATAATATCTTCTTTCGTAATGTGTTTCGGAACAAGCTCGTGCACGCTTCTGCGAATCGCCTCACCGAGCGCTTTTGCATCATCACCAAATTCCTCCAGTAACTTTGCGAGTGCCGGATAATAAACAAGCTCCGTAATGCCAAGTTCTCTTGGCTTACAGTCAACGAAGCCGGTAATATCCACCATCATATTGGAGAGAACCTTGACGTTCCGCTCCTCTGTCTGAATGTATACAAAAGGAATCGCAGCATTCTGGATTTTATCAGCCAGTTCTGCCGTTACCTTCGTCCCTCTTTCCGCAAGAATCTCGCCCGTTGTCAGGTCTACGGCATCCTCCGCAAGAATTTGATGTCTAATCCTGTTCCTAAGAGCTAACTTCTTATTGAATTTATATCTGCCAACCTTGGCCAAATCATATCTTCTGGGGTCAAAAAACATTGCATTGATCAAGCTTTCCGCACTCTCTACGGTAAGTGGCTCACCCGGACGGATTTTCTTATATAATTCAAGAAGACCCTCCTGGTAATTTTCTGCCGTATCCTTTGTGAAAGAAGCCAGAATTTTTGGCTCATCACCAAACAAATCAAGAATTTCTTCATTCGTTCCAATGCCAAGCGACCGAACTAATACCGTAACCGGAACCTTTCTTGTTCTATCTACACGCACAAAAAACACATCATTGGAATCCGTCTCGTATTCTAACCATGCGCCTCTGTTAGGGATAACCGTCGAGGAATACAGCTTCTTTCCGAGCTTGTCATGGCTAATTGCATAGTAAATGCCCGGAGAGCGGACTAACTGGCTGACAATGACACGTTCGGCACCATTGATCACAAAGGTACCCGTTTCCGTCATCAGAGGAAGATCACCCATAAATATTTCATGCTCAATGATTTTATCGTCCTGTTTATTATAGAGTCTGACCCTGACTTTCAGGGGAGCCGCATAGGTCGCATCCCGCTCTTTGCACTCTTCAATAGAATACTTCACATCATCTTCGCATAAAACAAAATCCACGAATTCCAGGCTTAAATGATCACTGTAATCCGTAATTGGAGAGATGTCCGCAAAGACCTCTTTCAGACCTTCATCCAGAAACCAGTGGTAAGAGTCCTTTTGTACCTCGATAAGATTTGGTATTTCTAATACCTCTTTTTGTCGCGAATAGCTCATGCGTGTACTCTTGCCAACTGTGACCGGACGTATTCTGTTCTTTTCCATTGACGTTTCACCCCGTTCTTATATGATTAATCTGTTAAGATTCACTAAAATGACACTGTTTTCCTTCTTGTAAACAAATTACACAAATGAATTGCGTAATTTGGAGAAATCAAAAAAGAGCCTATGTTGCCACAATAGTGCACTATCCATGATAACACAAGCTCTTTTCTTAGTCAAGAAATATTTTCTATTTATTTTAACGACACAATTACTTCAAAGTAACCTTAGCACCTTCTGCTTCAAGCTTTGTCTTGAGGTCATTTGCTTCTTCCTTGGAAGCAGCTTCCTTTAATACCTTCGGAGCAGCATCAACGAGATCCTTTGCTTCCTTTAAGCCAAGACCTGTTGCTTCACGAACAACCTTGATTACCTTAACCTTGTTAGCGCCTATTTCTGTAAGCTCTACGTCAAACTCTGTCTTTTCTTCTGCTGCCGCTGTTTCGCCTGCACCACCTGCTGCCGCAACTACAACACCTGCCGCTGCGGATACGCCGAATTCTTCTTCACAAGCCTTTACTAAATCATTTAACTCTAATACCGTCAACTCTTTAATTGCATCAAGAATTTCTGCTGTTGATAACTTTGCCATTTTTTATACCTCCACATTGTTTTTATTTTTTGTTTTCATTCATGTTACATTTCTGTCAAACTTATTTTGCCGTTATTCTGCCGGAACCGTTTCTTCCGCCGGAGCTTCCGCTTCTGCCGGTGCTTCTTCTGCCGGATCTACCGGAGCTGCTTCTTCTGCGGAAGCCGCCGCTTCCGCCGGAGCTTTGCTTCCGTCTGCACCGCCCTTTTCAGCCAGCTGATTCATGACGCGCGCAAAATTCGTAATCGGTGACTGGATGCTTCCAAGCAATTTGGAGAGAAGTTCTTCTCTCGAAGGAATCTTCGCGATCGCATCCATGCCCTTTGCATCATAGCAAACACCCTCAACAACTCCACCCTTGATCTCCAGCTTGGGAGCCGTCTTTGCAAACTTAGAAAGCACTCTTGCGGGAGCCGTCGCATCTTCCTTGGAAATTGCAACTGCGCTCGGGCCTTCCAAATACGGAGCCAACGCTTCAAAATCCGTACCCTTAAAGGCGAAGTTCATCATTGTGTTCTTATAAACCTTGTAAGTAACTCCAGCCTCTCTTAACTGCTTTCTCAGGCTGGTATCCTGCTCAACAGTCAAGCCGCGGTAATCAACAAGCACAACGCTTTGTGCATCCTTAACGCTTTCTGAAATTTCCTCAACAACCGGTTTCTTTAATTCAACCTTAGCCATTTTTTTACCTCCTTTTCCATTTTGAATGCCGAACAGAGAGTTTCCTATATAATAAAAAAACCCTTTCCGAAAGGAAGAAGGGTATCATCTATCAATACTCTGATTCTCCTCGGCAGGCGATTTACATCTTACGCTCACGCACCTGCTGTCTTCGGCATGGTCAAAACAACCGTTGTTAGAATAACACAACAGAACCTCTGATGTCAAGAGGTTATTTTTGATTTTATATCTAATTTTATTTTTATCTCTATTCCATAGCATGATCTACCGTTCCGGTCGTTGCATTCGTCTCTGTTTCCACCCCTGTTGTACCCGTATCCGGCAGCAGCGGCAAAAATGGATCAAGTTCCGGAACGGGCGCCTTTTTGCTCGGCGATGTGTTCTGCCCATTCTGAATATTATAATCGATATCAGATTTTGTTACATTCCCCTGTGCATCTATCTGTGCATAATTAGAAATTCCTTGCAGATAGGTCAGAATTCTTTGTTTTTCTGCCTCATCCGCAATCCTCGTCTTACAATTCTGCTGAATACACGGTGTAAAACGAACATCTTGAATTTTGCCTTCCTTATTTAAAGTCACCTTTACAAGTCCTGTGTCAACTGTTTTTGAATTGAACCAAAAATTCCCCATACTATAAAAGACCGGAACGTCTCCAATATAATCAATTCCCTGCAGACAATGCGAATGATCGCCAATGATCAGGTCGGCGCCCGCTTCCACATATTTCTGTGCCAACTCACGCTGGCTTTCTTCCACCAAATCTGTATTCTCACTGCCCCAATGTACATAAACGACGACAAAATCACTGTTTTCCTGTGCATTTGCGATTACCTCAAGAAACAACGCCGGATCCAGCGTCCTCAAGACGCCGGGCGATTGATTCGTCGCTTCCTTCGTATCCGGATTTTGTGTCCGCTCTATCTGCGTGGCAGACACATAGGCAACCGTCAGACCATTCGCCTTAAAATAAACCGGCCGTTTCGCTTCTTCTATATCTTTGCCGGCGCCCACAAACGGCATCTTCGCTTCATTTAAAATATCAATCGTATCGTACAGCGCTTCCGGGCCATAATCATAGGAATGGTTATTGGCAAGTGAAACAATATCCACACCCATCTCCTCTAGCAGCCCGACATTTTCCGGCTTCGCGCGGAAAGTATACATTTTCCCAGCCGTCGGTGTGCCGCGATCGCTATAAGCAAATTCATTATTTACCATGAAGATGTCGCCGGCCTTCATTTCTTCCATCACTTGTGGCAGAATACATCCATAAATCCCATTACTCTGTGCGCGAAGCGTAACCATATTTGCATATTCATCGTAAAAACAAATATCACCTGCAAATGCCAGAACAAGCTCACTCTCAGATGTCGGCTCAATCGAATATATTTTATTGACCTCATCATAAATAAATTCTTCCTTAGCCTCCTCTATGACCTCCGTCTCCCCTGCAAGCTCCGATTCTTTTGTCTCAAATATAATAACCGGCTGTGTCTCTTCTTCATTTTCCTGCACAGACGACTCCTGATCGTTGCCGTTCACAGATGTCAGCCCCAGCAACTCACTCGCTCGGCTCATGAGTTCTGTCGTGGAGCAGCCTGTCAAAGTAAGAACTGCTAAAAAGGTCATCGCAAACAACCCAATCTTCTGTTTATGAAAACGCGTCATTTTATCCATCCTTTTCTCCGCTAATCTCTTCTGTCATTTTCATTAACTATAGCATGCCGGAAACCCGCATGCAACTTTTAAAGCTTCGCCTATGTATAAACCAATAAAACAAACGGAGTGCAAAAACTGCACTCCGTCATTATTTAAATTAGAATTTTGCAACAGATACCTTTACGCCCGGTCCCATTGTTGCAGTCAATGTGATGCTTCTCAAATACTGTCCCTTCAATGCGCTCGGCTTTGCCTTGATAATTGCTTCCATTAAGGTATTAAAGTTATCCTTCAGCTTTTCCTCGTCAAAAGAAGCTTTTCCAACCGGCACATGAATGATATTTGTCTTGTCAAGCCTGTATTCAATCTTGCCGGCCTTAATATCATTGACAGCCTTTGTAACATCCATTGTTACCGTTCCCGCCTTTGGGTTTGGCATCAGGCCTTTCGGACCGAGCACCTTTCCGAGACGTCCTACAACACCCATCATATCCGGTGTGGCAACAACAACGTCGAATCCAAGCCAGCCTTCATTCTGAATCTTTGGAATCAGCTCATCGCCGCCTACAAAATCCGCTCCGGCCGCTTCTGCTTCTGCAGCCTTATCGCCCTTTGCAAATACCAACACTCTTGTCACTCTGCCCGTTCCATGCGGCAATACTACTGCTCCGCGGATCTGCTGCTCCGCATGACGTCCGTCACAGCCCGTTCTGATATGAACCTCGATTGTCTCGTCAAATTTTGCCACAGCGGTTTTCTTTACTAATGCAATCGCCTCTGCCGGTTCGTACTGAGTAGCGCGGTCTACCAGCTTAGCTGTTTCGTTATATTTCTTTCCATGTTTCATTCTACGCTTCCTCCTACTCCTCAACCTGTACGCCCATGCTTCTAGCTGTTCCGGCGATCATACTCATTGCTGCTTCTAATGTTGCCGCATTCAAATCCGGCATTTTCAGTTCTGCAATTTCCTGAAGCTTTGCTTTGGAAAGAGTCGCAACCTTCGTCTTATTAGGTACGGCAGAGCCTGATTTAATATTGCATGCCTTCTTAATTAATACTGCGGCAGGCGGAGTCTTTGTCACAAAGCTGAAACTTCTGTCCGCGTATACCGTGATGACAACGGGAATGATTATGTCACCCTTGTCTGCTGTTCTTGCGTTAAACTGCTTCGTAAATTCTACGATGTTCACACCATGCTGTCCAAGTGCAGGACCGACTGGCGGAGCCGGTGTTGCTTTGCCGGCAGGAA